>JBMYQZ010000512.1:0-4445 GCA_049601855.1 Limisphaerales bacterium
CCCGGCGCGAATCACCGGTCCGGATATTCCGCCTTTGACGATCCCTTCCAATGAACTGAGATCGAGGCGGGCCTCCCGTTGGTCCGCCGAGTGACATTGGATGCAGTGGGCGGAGAACAGAGCCTTGATCTTCCGCTCATACGATATGACATCGTCCGGTCGTCCGGTCGACGCGAGCAGAAGTGCAAACAAGCATCCAAGCCGCAGCGGCATGTCCGGGATCGTAAGCTATGCGAAGGGCCATGCAAGGCCTCTCCAGCCTTACGGTTCGACAACCTGGAGATGGTCGATATTGGGTCCGCTCTTGCCGGTCGATTCGAGGCGGACGGCATTCCTGCCCGGTTTCAAAGATGCCTTGTAGCTGAGGTCAATCCATTTCGTCCAACTCCTGCCGGGAGCGAACGGAAGGGTTTCGATCGCTTTACCGTTCACGAAGAGTTTCAACGGACGAGCACCGCCCATTAGAGCGTAGCGGAAAATCAGATCGGCTTCTCCTGCCTTCTTGGCCGTCACCATCCACTCAAGCGAATTGGGTTCCTTGCCGAAGTCGGCATAATTGCTGCCGGTGAATCCGGTGTTGGAATTCTGCAATGCGGGACCTTTGCGCTTGGCGATGGAGGCTTGATAAACCGTACCCTTCGGATTCTTGACCTCGATCGGATCGATCTGCTTCGTGACCTTCTTCTTCGGTTTGCCTCTCTGCTTCGGGTTGAGGTGCAAGGGATCTGGGGGCGTGCCGGAGTGCAGCCGGTTGAGGGTGTAGACGACGTAACTATTGGGCAGAGGATGGCCCTTCGAGTTCTTCAATCCGGCGATCTTCGCTTCGTAGATGTGCCAAGCCTGAAGGTCCTTAAGATAGACGTCGACCGTCTTGCCGTCGGGCGAGATGTCCACGAGGTCGACCTCGACGTCAGTCGTGTCGATCGGTGGGCATCCGTAGCTGACGTGGTAATAATAGTGAAAGCGCTTGAGGTTCCAGGTCTTTTTCCTGGCGGCGATGGCCTTGTCGACCGGCTGGGTGAAGGTGAAGCGAAAGCCTTCCTCCATCAGTTCCATGGTGCGGACCTCGAAGGGAGACTTTCCGTTCCATTCGACGCGTTGGATGCCTTGGTTGCCGACCCAGGTATGTTTGGTGTGACCAACGTAGAGACTTCCATCGGGTGCCCAAGCAAGGCGGTTGACCCCGAGATCAAGTGGCTTGCCGTCGATGAACGGAATCGCGGCACCCTGCAACTCGCCACCAACCTTCTCCAGCATCACGCGCATGATGCGGGCCTGGTTCATTTCGCCGACGAGGAGCTGCCCGGTGAAGGGACCGAACTTGGCCTCGGGTGTGATGGCAAGAACCTTGGTTGGTGAATTGGCCATCACGCCGTGCGGGAACACGACGGCCGCACGAGTACGCATCTTGGCGAGGATCTCCGGATCGGTTTCCAAGGGTGCTCCTTTGAATCCCTTCTTCCATGTGAGACTGGCAGCGTGTCCGTAGAACCGTCCGCGCTTCACGTGGAACAGCTTGCTGGTGCCGACCCAGTCGCCTTGGTTGTCGGTGACAAAGAGATTGCCTTCAAGATCCCAGCCAAGGCCGTTGGGGGTGCGGAGTCCGTAGGCCCACGGGACGGTTTTGCCGTCAGGAGTCCAACGCAACACGCAGCCCCGGTAAGGTGTCGAGGCATGCATACGACCGGGACGACCGCGTTCGTCGAAACGGCTGCGGACGATCGAACGAATACCGTTACCGGAAGAGCCAGTGCCCAAGGCGAAGTAATAGGCGCCTTCTTTGTCGCGCACGGGAGTGAAGTGAAACTCGTGATAATTGCCCGACATTCCGAACTCAGCACTCATCGCCTCGAAGTCGTCGGCCTTGCCGTCCCCATCGGTGTCGCGAACGCGCGTGAGTTCCGGGCGTTGAGAGACGACCAGCTCGGATGCAGACAGTGCCACCACACCAAGCGGGTTGTGCAGACCTTCGGCAAAGAGGTGCCAATTCGTCTTCACCGTGTCGTAGTAGAAAATCTCACCACTCGGCAGGCAGACGACCAGGCGGCCGTCCGGCAGGAAATCGAGTCCATCGATCTGTTGGGTGTTGAATTTCGACGGCGGAGACGGGATATCCGTGACCTTGTAAACCGGTGAAGTTCCAGCGCTGGCGGAAAGGGCGAGAGCGAAAACAAGGAAGGTAAACGAAGTTCTCATTCGAAGCTGGCTCCCGGTAGTGGCGGCGCCGGGTTCTTTTCAATGATGGTTATGCTGAAGTTGGCGGATTGTTTGGCGGACAGTTTCAATGAACCGTCCTTGGCTATGGTGCCGGCGGAACTTGAGATGACGGCGAGTTCGGTAGGCGTCAGGCTGAAGGACATTGGCACGGCCGGTTTCACCGAAAAGGTGCGGACGATGCCCTTCTTGTCGCCAGATTCCTTGAGCAATTCACGGATCTCGTGTTTGCCAAGTCGGTAACGGAATTCCGGGTAACCATCCAGCAAGCGATAGCCCTTGTAGGCCGGTCGACCGGTTGCACCCTCAATGCTGATCGGAAAGTCGGGAGCTTCGGCGGTGTCGTAGAACGGCAGTTTGCGATTGGTGTCGTTCAGGTGCTCGTAGTCCTCCGGCTTCAAGAGGCTGGAGCGGGCACGGTAGTAGGGATCACCATAAAACTCTGCCACGGGTTTCCCGTTGCTGGACCAGTGCACGCGATTGCCGCGAATGAAACCGCCTTTCGCCCAGACATAGCGCAGGCGACTCTCGCCCGCGTCCCAGCAGTAGAACTGATTGCCAGGCAAGGCCACGGCGAACGCCGCCGGCGACGCGCCGGGCATGAAGGTCCGATAGACGACCGGCACTGTGACGTCCTTGATCGCATCATCAAAGTCCGGTTTGAAGGTGCCGTTCCATTTTCGTAGATTGCCTTTTGGGAATGGAAACTTCTTGAGCACTTTTTCCGGAGTGAAGATATCCGGCCCGAGTTCCTTTCGTGCCTCGGCCACCTGCCCCACAGTGACATCCGGCAGTTTGTTGCCCCAAGAATTGTGCACGTAGTTGATGATGTCCGTGAGCTTCGCATCATCAAAGAGCAGTTGGGGCGGCATCGCTGAATAGTAGCGCTTGTTGTTCACCTTCACCGGGCCGATCAATCCACGGAGGGTGATTGCGATCGTCCGATTGGAGTCGTCGAGCCAATTGCTCTTGGCCAGCGGTGGGACGGCTCCTGGTTGCCCCTTCCCGTCTGCCAGATGGCAGATCACGCAGGAGCCCGGACCTTCGTATAGCGCCTTGCCCCGTGCCA
The DNA here is from genome assembly GCA_049601855.1 of Limisphaerales bacterium. Taxonomy (GTDB): domain Bacteria; phylum Verrucomicrobiota; class Verrucomicrobiia; order Limisphaerales; family JAYPXF01. The sequence goes on from JBMYQZ010000512.1 coordinate 3,284, forward strand.
ACTGCGCCTTATCCGCTCCAGCAACCGCGAGGGCGACGAATCCCAGACAAGTTGTAAGTAGTGTTTTCTGCATCATCAGGAGAGCCCGGCGATGTGAATCGGTTCTGTCGACAAATGCAACGCGAATCAGATCCTGGAGCCGATGTGGTCAATTCCAAATCGCGGTTGGAATTCCACTCGACTTTCAGTCGGTCAGCCCGGAGCATCCATCGGTCTGAAACGTTACGCCAAGCGAACGGAGGCAGTTAATCAACACACTTGTCCGGTTCGTCCGGGCTTCACCATCATCAACAGAAAGGTAAATTGGCATGGCAATTGTAGGGCTTATTTTAATGGGAGTCGGTGGCATAGCGGCATTGGTCGGGGGCATTATGGTTCTTATCAAGGCCTTCCAAACCAGTGTTATCTGGGGGCTTGGATCATTGTTGATCGGCCCGGTGATGCTGATCTTTGTGATCATGCATTGGGAGGAATCGAAGAAGGGGTTTTGCATCAGCCTGGTGGGCTCATTGGTGGCCTTCGGAGGGATGTTCATTGCCGGTTCGGGCGCCGAACCTGCCTCACTGTAATTATTGCATGAACTGAAGAGTGTTCGCGCCTAACATCGTCTCCCACTTGAGTGAGCACGTGATGACGCCGGACCAAATCAGATCTCAACGCCAAGTTGGCCGCTTGATGGTGGCCGGTTTAGCGTCTTTGTTTGCCATCTCCGTCGCTGCCGGCGTTCCGGACCTTTTCAACGACTACTGTGCTGGTTGCCACGGGTCCGATAAGACCAAAGGTGGCTTCGACCTCGAGAGTGTCCTCGATGAAGACGTCACCAAGAATCCGGCTGCTTGGGAGATGGTTCTCCGCCGGATGAGCGCCCGGCAGATGCCGCCGCCGGATCGACGACGCCGGCCGTCGGAATTGGAATACGAGCAGATGATCGATCACTTGGCAGAACGGCTTGATGCCGCAGCCAGTCAACAACCCAATCCCGGGCGCGTTCCCACCTTCCGCCGCCTGACCCGGGCCGAGTATCAAAATGCCATCCGCGACTTGCTGGGGGTGCGAATCGATGCATCTGCGATGTTGCCCCAGGATGAAGAGAGTCACGGCTTCGATAACATCACCGTCGGGACACTTTCGCCAGCGCTGGTGGATCGTTACATCACGGCGG
>JBMYQZ010000513.1:0-4436 GCA_049601855.1 Limisphaerales bacterium
CCGTCTTCATAAACAACCGATCGAATCGATGGGACAAAGCCGAGATGACTTTGTGAAGTACCCGCGGACGCCGCATTTGTTCGGCTCCAAGGGGACGGCGGACGACAAATACCTGGGACCAAAGGAGTCACTGGCGTTTGTTGGCGACGCGTCTTTGATTGTGGAGGAGAAGCTCGACGGCACGAATGTCGGGATTCACTTCGCGACGAACGGGCGGATGGTCTTGCAGTGTCGCGGACACGAGATCACCGAGGGGATGCATCCTCAGTATGACCTATTCAAACAGTGGACCTCCGTGAAGCGTGAGCTGCTGGAGTTGATGTTGGAGGACCGGTTGATTCTTTTTGGCGAGTGGCTGTATGCGCGTCATTCGCTTCACTATATCGGGCTGCCGCACTATTTCTTTGAGTTCGATGTGTACGACAAGGAAGCGGGTGAATTTTTGGATCTACAGTCGCGGTTGGAGATTCTTGACGGTACGGGAATTTGCACTGTTCCGGTCGTGCACGAAGGAGAGATTGACGAGCAAGGGTTGCGTGAGTTGGTCGTGAAATCGCAGTTTGATTCGCGCTTCGACAACCCGACTACCGGCGAGATCGATCGGTTGATGGAGGGGCTCTATGTGCGGGTGGAGGCGGCTGGGTTCGTGAAAGGGCGGGCGAATTTTGTTCGACCCGAATTCACCGAACGCGTGATGTTGAGTGAGCACTGGAAGCACCAACGGATGGTCCCGAACGAACTGCTGCCGGAAGCGGACATCTGGAAATGAGAACCTGGCGGGACATCGAAGCAGCAAGCGACGAACAGATTCTCGCCTGGGCGAAGGATCAGGTTTGGGCGCTGGCGATGGCACGCTGCCAGCAGGATGCCGAGTGGCACGCGGAGGGGGATGTATGGACGCATACAGCGTTGGTGTGTCAGCAACTGTTAGAGCTCGATGCGTGGGCCGAATTGGCTCGGCGTGAGCAGTTGATTCTCTTGTTCACTGCGTTGTTTCACGACAGCGGCAAGCCGGCGACCACGATGACGGATCCAGATACCGGTCGTGTGTCTTCTCCGACGCATGCCTTGCGCAGTCTCGGAATTGTTCGGGAGGCCTTGACGGAACTCGGTTGCAACTACGCAACGCGCGAAGAGATCGCCATGCTGGTGCGCTTTCATGGGCGGCCCAATTTCCTGTTGGAAAAGGAATCACCGGAAGATGAACTGATCCGGCTCTCGTGGCTGTTGCGTCACCGTCTGCTGTCTTTTTTCGTACTGGCCGATACCCGCGGGCGAGACACCGAGTCGATGGATCGACCGGAGGACAATCTGCGTTTGTGGCAATTGGTGGCGGAGGAGAACGGTTGCTTTGATCAGCCCTACAGGTTTGCGAACGACCAAGCTCGCTTCCTTTGGTTTCGAGGGGAGCTCTCCAGTCTACACTACGTTCCGCCGGAAAAGTTTCGTTGCACGGTAACGCTGATGAGCGGGCTCCCGGGGTCGGGCAAGGATACTTGGTTGGAGCGCAATCGGCCTGAGTTGCCGGTTGTCGCGTTGGACGATCTGCGTACTGAGTTGGGCATCGATCCAACGGGCAACCAGGGTGAAGTAGTGCAACTCGGTCGCGAACGCTGTCGCGAACAGCTGCGCACCGGCAGTGACTTCGCGTTCAACGCCACCAATATCACCCGTCAGACGCGCAAGAAGTGGATCGATCTATTCGCCGACTATGGAGCGCGGGTGAAAATTGTGTACGTTGAACCACCCTTGACGGAGATTCGGCGGAACAATCGCCAACGAAAATCACCCGTGCCGGAGGAGGTGATATCCAAGTTGTTTCGCCGCCTTGAGCCACCAACGTTGACCGAATGTCATGCGTTGGAATTGGTCGTGATGGAGGGGTAATGGACGCCCTTGTGCGTTTGCAAACCCTCCATTCTTACCAAATTTTCCCGCCCCCCCAGCAAGCAAAATCCCATCGAATACGTAAAAAACGTCATTTCGCCAAATTCGGTTTGACCACCGATGGGGGCTTGTGGACCAATATGCGACCAATATTGGGATAGCTTCGGCTAAACGGGACAACATGCCTAGATCCACCAAGAAAAAAGCGAGCAAGAAACCGCGCTACTCCGCGAGTACGGTGCGCTACGACGCGCACCACAACGTACTCACCGACACTTATGGCAACCTGGCCGATCTGCGCCGGTCGCTTTCCGATTCGAAAGGCGACGTCGATGAACGCGGCAAGATACTGGTGCAGTTCTCTGCCTGCGTTGATTCGCAACGCGCCTGGCTTTTGCTCGAGGATTACTTCGACAAGTTGAAGCTCTCGCGCAAGGACTTTCCCGGCGAAGAGTGGTGGGACCGGTTGATGGATGCCGAGAACGGTGAGCGCTTGGAAGAATTGACAATGGTCTTCCTGCGGGCGAACCGAAGCCTGCCGAGCGAGTTGCTGCCGCATGCCAACTTTGATCGTTTCGCCAAGCTGGAAGAAACCGAACGGGAAGAACGCGTGTTGAAGGAGTTGGAGGATTGGCTCTTTCCTCCATCACCCGTGCATCTCGATTCTCCGCGCGCCTCGTTGCGCGTGGTTTGCGACACGGTTCCGGTGGCGGAAGGGGCCTCCTTGAAGAAACTGGCTTTCAGTTGCTTCGTGCGTCGTCCGCGCACGGGCGAGAAAGAGCGTACGCTCGAAGAGTTGGTCGATCTCAATACCCGTGCCGCGCACGAGCAGGAGTTGTTTCCAAAGCGGGACTGGGATTTCATTCAATGGGCGGTCAACCGTTTTGGTGACCAGGCGCAGAACGAGGAGCGGATTGAGCTCAGTGGATCCGAGCTGTTGTTGTGCCTCGCGAAGTGGGGCAGTGCGGGACGTTTGGAACTCGTGGGGTCAAAAGAGCCGTTGCAATTCAATGGCGAAGTCGCCGAACTGCACCCGCAGATTGAGACCGACAAGAACGATCTCAGTTTCACCCAGACTTTCCGGCTGCCGAATGGCAGCTGTCACGGGATTGGTGAAGCAGCCTGGTTCGCCGGTGATCCGGCGATGCTGCTCTTGGACAACCGGATTTACCTCGTTCGCAATGCTCCGCCTGAGAGTGTCGTCGCGACCTTGGCGGGGAATCCCACGATTCCGGTTCGCAAGCTGAGTCATCGTTTCATCACGAATCTCCGCCGTTGCGAAGAGATGCAGAATGTTGACTGGGACAAGCTTTGCATCGCTCACACGGCCCGTCCGCAGTTTGTTTTTGAACTCGTCGAAGACACCGTTCGACTCCGTCTCCTTGCGAAGAGCGAGAGGGACAAGTCCACCTGGCAATGGTCGGGGCACGAATGGATCAAGGAAGAGGGCACCGGTCGCAGCAAGAAGAAGAAGGCCAAGAACGCCAAGCCGGAGATCCTCGACGACACGCGCGTGGAAGCCGCGGTCGCCTGGTTGCGCCAGCTCGATTGGTTCACGCCCGAACCCGGCCTTTGGGTTGGTGACGCGAATGAAAACTTCCTCGGGGTGTTGGCAACCGTCTGGCACAGCCGCCCGGAAGAAGCCGATTACCTGGGTAATGGTTTATTCCAACGACTCTTCCTCACTCCGAAACGCCTGAAGCCAAACGTCGTTGTCAAAGGCAGCGGCATCAACTGGCTGAGCGTTTCCGCCGAATGGGAAGAGGAGGGAATGCGCCTGACCAAGAAGGACTTGGATCGGTTGGCCACGGCGAACAGCCGCTTCGTCAAGCTGCCGAATGCCGGCTGGGTCGAACTCGACACTGAATCCGTGCAAAAGGCGCAGGAGACGATGGCCGACTTGGGCATCGACGGACTCAAGGCCATCACCACCAAGGTCGGCATCGAGCAGGCGGCTCACCTGGAGGAAGACGACTTTGAACGTTTCTCGGATTCCGCGGCGGCGCGCAAGTTGCGTCAGCGACTGAAGGAATACGAAGGCGTCAAGGCCACCAAGTTGCCGGAGAATATCAATGCCGATCTGCGTCCGTATCAGAAGGAAGGTTTCGATTTCCTCTGTCATCTTACCCAGATCAATCTGGGCGGCGTTCTCGCGGATGACATGGGGCTCGGTAAGACCTTGCAGACGCTCAGTTGGCTCAATTGGCTGAGGGGGAATCGGGGCAAGAAGTATCGCCCTTCACTCGTGATCTGTCCGGCGTCCGTGCTGCACAATTGGCGGCGCGAGGCGGAGAAGTTCACGCCCGACATGAAGGTGCTCGTGTTGCAGAGCGGCTCCGCGCGCAAGAACTTGCTCAAGCAGATTCCAAAATTTGACATCATCGTCACGAACTACGCGTTGCTGCGCCGCGATCTGGAATCGTTGCAGAAGTTCACTTTCGGTGCCTTGGTGCTCGATGAGGCGCAGTTCATCAAGAATCCGCAGGCGCAGGTCACCCAGTCGGTGAAGCAACTCAATGCCGATCACCGTCTCGCGCTCACCGGCACTC
>JBMYQZ010000514.1:0-4435 GCA_049601855.1 Limisphaerales bacterium
TCGTGAACGACAAAGAAGTTCGCCTGGAAGCCAGTCGCTACGTCGTCAAGGATTACGGCCAGCAACTGGTTCTTCCTCGCAAGAAGCCCGTCATCGCTAAGTTCGCGTTGGATCACGACGTCTGGGCTGGCCAGACCTTCGGCAATTACCAAGTTTTCGTGGAACTCAAGGAAACCACCAACTCTATCCGCGTCCCTTCCAACCCGATCGTCACCGAATGGAAGCTCGACCAGAAACTCGTCCGCGAGTTGGTGATCGCCGCCGCCGACCGGCCCGCCACCGGTCGCCGCAATCCACCGCTGAAACTCCTACGCCTCCACCTCACAGAATTGACCCAACCCTTGTCGCGGCTCAAGACGGACGGCATGAGCGAAAAGGCATCGGAACTAGCCGGATCTCTCCATCTCGCCGCCCAGCTCATCAAGATTCAACCTCGCCCCGGCAAGACGACACTAAACCTCGGCATCGACGCCCAAGGCGTTGCCTCCTTCCAGGAACCCGCCATCCGTAAGGCCTTGGGCAATCTCAAGAGCCCCTGGCAGCAACTCGACGCGATCGTCGCCATCCGCCGCCACCTCGGATGGACCCTGGCAGCAAACCTGCGGATCGACAGGAATGCAGCCATGTCAACACTCACGCCAACGCTGACCGCTTTGGCCAAACACCAGATCGAGCCGACCGTCAAAATCTTCAACTCCACCGCCACCGCCTTCAGCACGATGTCGTTTCAAGCAACGGCGGACGACGCCATCAATATTCCGATGATCACCGAATGGAGCAGAATCCCCACCCATCCGACGCTCGCTGTCCCGGCAGAGTGGACCTATCAACAGCTCATTAATTTCACCAAACCGCTGATCGACAAAGGCGGTTCATTCGAACTGTTCATCCGTTAGAGCGGAGCACACCCCAGTCTCCATCGGGCTCAGATGGAGACGGACTCGTTCAGATCCCCAGCAGAGTCCGATCGCGGACGATCATCTGCTCCACTTGACTGGCGACCGCCAATTGTTCCTCGTTGAGATCCCCTGGCCAGATCTTCAACAGGTAGGCGTAGACGATCAGACCACGATTCAACAACAGCCAAGGGATGCTCTGAATCTCTTCCTCGGGAAGATGGTTCTCCGCCTCATAGCCCCGCCGAAACGCTTCCAAAAAAAAACGCGCGAATCCTTCATCATCACCGCTCAACTTGTTCATCCGCGCATAGTAGATCACGACCGCGATATCATTGATGTAATGTCCACGACAGGAGTTTTCGAAATCGAAGAGGATCATTCGACCGTTCTCCTTGAGCAGGTAATTGCCCGCATGGATATCGTAGTGGATGGGACCGTAACGCTCCGCCCCCCCGCGGCATCGCGTTCAAATATTCGGTCGCGAGACGACTCAAGTGTGGCAATTCCCGATCATCATCGGGCAAATGCTTCACCAGATCCGCCTCCGGAATCTCATTCCAATGGGTTAGATCCACATCCGTGCTGGGAGAGTAATCCTGACCAATCCTATGCATCATCCCGGTGAGCCGTCCCAGTTGTTCGAAATGGCTGGCATTCCATTGATCCTTTTCCACCGGTTTGCCCTCGATCTTCTCGAGGACCGCCGCCGTGAAGCTCTCGTCGCGGTGGACGAATTGCCGTGTCCCCTCCCCGATCAGGTGAACGACATCCGACGTCCGTCCGCCGACAAAGGCCATCCAGTGCAGTTCCCTCCGCACCTCGTCTTCGGACCGAAACGAATTTGGCGTCAGGCGCAGAATCGAGTCACCGCAGTCGTAGATCAGGTTGGTGTTCGACCGGATGAGTTTTGGCGACGAAACCAGCTCGAGTGTTCGACACAAATCGTCCAGGAATGGTCCGCCATCGTATTTCATCGGCTAGTCAAAACATACGGTTCGCAATCGCGTTTGACCACTGCTCCATTCCGGCTAGCCTCCCAGTCCAATCATGAAACAAATCGCGCTGACCCTGCTCCTCTTCACCACCTCGCTCCACGCCGCGAAACTTGAGAGACCAAACATCCTCTGGATCACCAGTGAGGACAACAGCGTCTGGTGGGTCGGCTGCTACGGGTCGAAGAACACGAAGACGCCCAACATCGATCAACTGGCCAAAGAAGGCTTCCGCTACACGCACTGTTTCGACAATGCCGCCGTTTGTGCGCCGACGCGTTCGACCTGGATCACCGGGCATTACGCCATCTCCATCGGCACGCAGCCGATGCGCAGTCGTTATGCGATTCCGCATGACCGCATTCCCTACTACCCCGACCAGTTGAAGAAGGCCGGCTACTTCGTCGGGAATGGTGGCAAGACGGACTACAACATTGGGAGCCGTCCCGACAAGGAGACCTGGACCGGCGGCGGTTCCTGGGAAAAGCGCGCATCTGGTCAGCCCTTCTTCACAATCAAGAACATCGGCGACAGTCACGAGAGCCGTGCCTTTCCGAAAAACACTCCGCTTCGCAACGATCCCGCGAAGATGACGCTGCATGCCTATCACCCCGACCTTCCTGACGTGCGGCAAACCTACGCGCGTTACGCAGACGCGGTTGAAAACATGGACCGCAAAGTCGGCGAGATCATCGCGCAGCTGAAGAAGGATGGACTCTATGAAAACACGATCATCGTCTATTGCTCCGATCACGGTGGCGTCATTGCGCGCAGCAAACGCTTCGTCTACTCCAGCGGCATACACTGCCCGTTGATTGTCCGTATTCCCGAGAAGTGGAAACAATGGTGGCCGGCGAACAAGCCGGGCTTGACCGTCGATCGAATCGTCAGTTTCGTCGACATGCCCAAGACCTGGCTCAGCCTTGCCGGAGCGGAAGTTCCCGCTGGTTATCAGGGACGCATATTCTTGGGCGACGACATCGAAGCCGCCCTGAAGTATCACCTCAGTTTTCGAGAACGTGCCGACGAAGCCTGCGACATGGTCCGCAGTCTGCGCGACGATCGCTACTCCTACATCAAGAACTACATGCCCTGGGCACCGAACGGACAACAGATCCGCTACATGTACACGATGAAGGCGAGCCAGGCGTGGCTGAAACATCACCGCGAAGGCAAAACGGACGCGATCACCGGCCGCTTCTTTCGCCCCCGCGTCTCCGAGGAGTTCTATGACACCACCAGAGACTTCGACAACGTCAACAACCTCATCGAGGCGAGGAAACATCAGAAGAAGATCGCCGAACTAAGAGCCGCCCTCCGAAAACGCCAACTGGAACTTTTCGACTCCGGCCTCCTGCCCGAGGAAATGCGCGTCCGACGCGCCAAGGAAAACAACCTCACCATCTTCGAGATGGTCCGCGATCCCAAGCTCTACCCGCTGGCGCAATACCTCGACATCTCCGACCTCGCCTTGGCCCGCGATCCAGTGAATCTCAGCACCTTCATCGAAGCCCTCGCAAGTTCAGACGAAGGCATTCGCTACTGGGGTATCTGCGGTCTTTTCCTCCTCGATCAACAAGCCAAGCCCGCTTTGGCGACGGTCAAAACGGCACTCAAGGACGAAGCCGGCGAAGTTGTGATGATGGCCGCTTGGTTGATGGAAAAGCTCGGTCACAAGGACGTGACGGATGCGACGCTGGAATCCTTGAAGAAGCACCCACGATCCGACAACCGACTCTACGAATGCCTCCTCCGTTGGACAGGCCGGCAAGTCTTCGTCCCGGGCACCCGCCAGCAACGAAACAGGCGAACCGCCCAACCCATCGTCGGTATCGTCAAGCAATGGCAGATCATTGGCCCCTTCAAAGGCAAGGATCGAAGCGAGCTGGAACATTTCGCCGCCGCCTTCGCCAAGGATGCCAAATGGAAACCGATCACCAAGGGCTTTGAAGCCAACCGCATCGACATCCAGGCCAACATCGGCGAACACGACGACTGCAGTGCCTTCGTCCGCACCACCGTCATCTCTCCCAAGAAACAAAGCGTTTCCCTTCGCCTGCAAGCGGACGATCTCATCGCCGGCGTTCTCAATGGCAAACTGATCAAAGGCAACCGAGTGGAGCTTGAGAAGGGGCCGAATGAATTGGTCCTCAAAGTCATCGATCACAAAAAGGGCTGGCGCTTCACCTGCGCACTAACCCATGGCGGCAAACCCGTCAAAGGACTCAAATACCAGGCCGAGTAACCGGCATCAGAGAAACGACTCTCACCGGGCGGCCATTTCAATTCAGGGGCAATCGCAATACGCCGGTGGCGTTCGCGCGCTTGACGGCGAGTTCCGTCTCCGTGACTTCCACGCTGATCCGTCCCTCCGGAGTTTCGATGGTTCCGTCGCTCCACGTCGCCGACGTTTCACCCGGTCCAGTCACGCAAAAGACCGTAAGCAGTCGCAGACGGTTAGTGCGTGTTTCGATCTGCACGTAAGGCTCGTGCCGCTGCGGGTAAGGATTCCCGAGTCGTCCCTTGTCGTACGGCGGGAGATAT
>JBMYQZ010000515.1:0-4429 GCA_049601855.1 Limisphaerales bacterium
AGCCCAAACAAAACCTCTCATAGCGTTTGGACCAAAGAACGGGGGCACTCCAAGGTCGGCCGCCATTGTCTTGAGTCGCCGGTTCTCCTCCTCCAGGGCCTTCAAACGTTGGCTTCAGATACCTCCATCCCACCATCTTGTTCTTCCATCGGCAGAACGTCTGTTTCCTAATCCCGGCTTGCTGCATCAACTGTTTTACCGGCGTTCCCGCCTCGTGTTGCTTGAGCAGCTGGATGATCTGCTCTTCAATGTGGCGTTTCCGTTTCATCTGGTCCTTTCAGCTTTGGCCGCCAGGACTGACTTTTCAATCGCTACGATTTTCGGGGGCAGCGCCAGGCTTGTTGTTTCCTTTGTGGACAGTCGATCAATCCTGCTTGCGCGTACGTATGATCACGTACGTGGTCGTTGAGGAAAGCCCTTGTCATTCTCGGGTCTCCCTAACTTAATGCATGTCGTCCCGAGGAGGGGCTTCGGAAACAAGAGACTGAAGGAATAGAATGAAACGATACATTACATCCATACTGACGGCCGCGTTTCTCGCGGGTATAACCATTCCGACCGCGAATGCGGCGGATGACAAGAAATCGGAAAAGAAGCCGGCTGCGAAGAAGGCGTCGACCAAAAAGAAGCGCGACACTTATCCGTTTCGTGGAATGGTCGTAAGCGTTGCGGACGGCAAGATCGTTCTCAAGCAGAAGAACGGTGATCGCACTATCGCGGTCGACAAGAAGGCCCGTGTCATGAAGCAAGGTGCCGACAAGAAGCGAAGCAAGATCAAGTTGTCAGACATCAAAGCTGGATCATATGTCACCGGCATGGTGAAAAAGGTCGATGGAAAGGAAATCGCTGTGGCTGTCTACGAACGTCCGAAGCCAGAACCGCGACCCAAATCCACGGGCAAGTCCAAGAAGAAGGACTCTGACTCCTGAATCGAAGCCAGAGATTGAATTCAGAAAGGCGGACCATACGGTCCGCCTTTTTTGTTCGGTGGCTCAGATTCCTTGGCTTCAAGGGATTCTTGGAACAGTTCGTTTGGCGCTCCAAACCAACAGCGATGGTGAGCCATTCGGTGTGAGCCAACCGCCGCCATGCTCGGAATAGGAAACTCCACCCCGGATGTTTACAGCACTATTGTTGATCGAGATGCCATCTTCCGGCGCATCGACGATGGCCATGCCGGTGATCTGAGCTGCCGGGCCGGTTGCGTGATGGCCGACACGATTGGCGGGGAGTCCGACGGTGCCGCCTGGTGTCAGGCAATAAGGGTCGAGGGTGGGGCGGGCGTTGGCGCCGGTAGCGAGCACCGGGGCAAGTGACTGCTGCGCGGTGGTCATATTGTCGCTTTGATGAAAGGCGATTGCCGGTCGTGAAATGGAGTCATCCTGACCGACAAGCAGTCGGTCAGTACCACCCAAGCCATAAATGCCAACATTGCTGAGTGAAGCCTCACCGACTCCTTGGCCTTGAAAGATCAGAGAAGCGGGCGGGGAATCCGGAATCTCTCCCGGTGGAGGTGAAGAGATGCCAACATTGCGGGACATGTTCACGGCAAAGTTGCGCAAGTCACGACGGGTATCCAGATCTTCGGGGAGTCCTTGCCACGGTTCATCCCCAGTCTGAACGCGGGCGAGACCGACTCGATTATCTTTCACATAGGCGATTTGAAGTTGCTCAAGTTCTTCGCGATTCACCCGGTTGCCGCCAATCGTGATGAGGTCGCCGATTTTCCAATTGGTCGGAGCTTGATCGAGAATGATTTCACGATCTCCAGCCAATGGCGCCTGGGCAAGCAGGCCCATGCCGCTCTTTGGCTGGCCATGGAGGGAGACTTCACCCATTGAAATCATCTGGGCGCTGTGTCGTCGCATCTCGGCCGTGTCGTTTGGGTGATTGTAGGCTTCGATGGAAACGAGTGCTTCGCGATCCACCGGTAGCGGATCTTCAACGGAGCCGGCCCGGAGAGACCCTTCCCGATTCACGATCAGATTGTCGACGTGAAGCTTGGTGTCCTCTTGGGGAGCCAATACCACGGAACCATCGATCAGGAGCGATTTCAGATGAGCTGTACCTTCGTCGCCGAGTGTTACCGTGATGCCGGAAGCGATGTGGACCCGGGCGCCGGGGAGGGGTATTTGACCACCCCAAGTCGCAGGATCGTTCCAATGGCCGTCTTGGATGGCTCGATGAGTGAGGGATTGTTCGGCGACCAAGGCGAGGACGTCTTCGGGGGTCTTTAGTTCCGCGGGGAGTTCGAGGATGGCGTGTTCGGCTGTCGGAGAGTCTTGCGTGCTGGGTTTTGGGTCCGAGCCAGTTGTGGTTGGCTGATCGGTCTGGTCAGTCGGATTCGACCGATCGGACGGATCTTGAAGATCACTCGGCGAACGGAACATCAGGAAGCCCGCGATTAGAGCCAACGAGATGGCGACAATGGTCTGGATTACGCGGCCGTTGGGCATGGGGGATTCTCAGTTGATTTCGACTCTAAAAACAAGACCGGCTGCGCCCCGCCGAAGCGAAACGCAGCCGGGTGAATCATTACTACCTATCAAGATTCTTCATCGAAACCGAGCAGCACGAGGAGCGCGGTGGCGGTCCGACGACATGGCAGACGCTTACGTTTCTTCACGTGGTCGAGCGGCTCGTTTGGATCGAGTGTCAGGGAGAAGATCACTTTCGTGCTGTTGCGGGCGAAATCGCGGACCCAGAACTCGATGTCGATATATTGCGAGCCATCGTCACGGGTTTGAACTGGCAGGCGCTGCAGGTAGCTGCCACGGAAAGTCTTGCGGAACATTTTTGAGCCGAAGCTGTTGTCCGTGATCGTACCTGTCACGCGGAAACCACGTCGCAGGTCCAGCGGATTGATCACATCTGGTACGCGATCCGAGAGAATAAATCCAGGAGGTGTGATGTCACCGTAGATCAGGACGGTACGCTTGTAGCCTTCCTCTTCGAAGGTAACGAGATTCCAATCTTCGCGGAGATTCAGGCGTTCGCGCCAGCGGACGAAGTGACGGCGACCGTCGCTGCGCCAGACGTGGTATTGGAAGCGATAGTTGTTCAGGCGATTCGTGTAGCGACGATTGCGCAGACGAACTTTCGGTGCGTACTCGATTGGATCACCAATTAGAGCGTGGATCAGCGGATCTTCGAAGGCATCCGCCGGAGCGATGGCGTCGCCGATGGAGAGACCGAACTCGTCCCACAACTGCCGGTTCGTCTTGTCCTTCAACTCAGCCGGGACGTATGAGCGCGCCGTGGCGGTGGGGAAGGGAACAAAATCGGCGGCTTGGGCGTAGTAGAACAACTGCTTGTTCTGATACTTGATCGTGCCGAGCTTGATGATGTCGCGCATGAAGAAGCGCGTGAGATCGTTGTGCTTCGGGTTATAGTTCGTGCGCAGATAAACCTCTTTGCGTTCGTAGACTCGTTGTCGATTGCCGCGACCGTGGGTCAGCTGGGCTTGGGTGAGGGAGGGGAACTGAACAGCACCAAGAATTTCAACCAAGCGATTGGGGTCTTTGGTGGTGGAGATGTAGATGTCACGGACATTTTGATAGACGCCGCCGAGGACTTGGTTGTGTCCGTTCACGGGAATGTTCAAGCCGTAGAACCATCCGCGGACGGTCACGTTGTCGAACACCGCGGCGGAAGTGACGTTGTTGCGGCGCATGGCCGAACCACCGGGGCGGCGTGTGTTTCCAAGCAGTTCGGAGTCGACGACCGTGAGATTGCGAGTGTAAGGAATCGTGAGCGCCGTGCCGGTCCAGACAGTTTCAGCATTGGCGATGCGGCTGCGGACGCCGTGATTGGCGCCGAGTTGGTGGAATTTGGTTTGGATGCCAGTGCGATTGGCGAAGACGTAGGCGCCATCCATGGAGAGGGGAATGTGACCAACTGCCACGGTGGCGCGTCCGTTGGCGACGGCCGGATCAGTCAGACTGCCGTCGAACCGGGCCTTGCCCAATCCGGCTTCGTTGAGCGGCACGGTGAAGAAGATGATCGCCGCGGCACCAGCACCGGCGACACGAACGTCGCGGAGTTCAACGCCACCGCCCTGCAGCCAGAAACCGTGACCGGAGTGACCAAAATCAGTTTCCTGAATCACGCCAGCAGCCTTGCTACGGGATTCGATACCTTCGCCGGAACCGGTCATGCGGAGCGCTGAGCAATTCTCGAAGAATCCAACCTCGTCGCCAGCTTCGGTGAAGAACGCGGAGCCCACCACGTTGTAGGCGACCGAGTCGCTCACGTGAACGTTGCTGCTGTGATTGACGAGACCGAGACCGGGGGAATCCACAATCGCCAAGCCGACGACCGTGGCGTTCGCCTTGGCGGGACCGCCGCGATGGAAGTGGAACGCATAGCGACCGACGGTGTTATGTCCGCGATCCGGGATGCGATTCCCGTCTTCGTCAAACTCGGGGCT
>JBMYQZ010000516.1:0-4426 GCA_049601855.1 Limisphaerales bacterium
AATTCGTGAACGACAAGGAACCCAAGGCATTTGAGCGCTACGTTGATCGTCTGTTGGAAAAGAAAGCGTTTGGAGAGCACTGGGCACGCCAATGGTTGGACCTGGCTCGCTATGCGGATACGGCGGGCTATCCGTCGGATCCGGGTCGGACGATCTGGGCGTATCGCGACTGGGTGATCAAGTCCTACAACGACAACATGCCCTTCGATCAATTCACGGTGGAACAGATCGCAGGGGATATGCTTCCCAATCCCACCGAATCGCAGCGAATCGCCACGGCTTTCCATCGCAACACGATGACGCAGAACGAAGGCGGTACGAGCGACGAAGAGTTCCGTAATGCGGCGGTGGTTGACCGGGTGAACACGACGATGGCGGTCTGGATGGGGACATCCATGGCCTGCGCTCAATGTCATACTCACAAGTATGATCCCATTACGCAGCATGAGTATTTCTCCTTCCATGCTATCCTGAACAACTCCGCGGATGCTGACAAACGTGACGAGAGTCCGCTGTTCATGTTCTACACGGCCGACCAGAAGAAGGAGGGAAAGGCATGGAAAACGGAATTGGCTTCGTTGGACAAAGCCTTGGGTGCACCGAAGAAGGAGTGGTTCAAGGGGTTGGCTGGTTGGGAAAAGCAATTTTCCACCGGATTGAAATGGGACAGCGGCAAGCCGCTCCTGGCCCGGAGTCAGAAGAAGACCAAGCTTGAGATCCGGGAGGATGCTTCGGTGTTCACGAAGGCAGGGAAGGGGACGGACAGCTACACGGTGGAAGTTCCGCTCTCCCGGAAATCGCTTTCCGCGATTCGCCTGGAGGTGCTTCCGGATGAGAGTTTGCCGAATAAAGGGCCGGGACTGTCCGGAGGCAATTTCGTGATCAGCCAAGTGATTGCGCAGGTCGTTCCCAATCCGAAGTCGCCGCGAGAAGGTCAGATTGTTCGCGTGGAGATGAAGGGCAGGAAGAAATTTGTTCACTTGGCCGAGGTGCAGGTTTTCAGCGGTGGAACCAATGTCGCTCTCAAGGGAGCGGCCAAACAGAGTGGCAACTACGCCGATGCCGTAGCCTCGCGTGCCATTGATGGCAATACGGACGGCGATTATTACAAGAAGTCTGTCTCTCACTCCGCTGGCCGAGCTCCGGTGGAGTTTTGGGAGGTCGATCTGAAGAAGCCTTTCCCGATCGATCGGATTCATTTGTGGAATCGAACCGATGGGGGCTCGTCCAGTCGCCTGGCGAACTACACGGTAAAAGTGCTCGATGGGAAACGCCGCGAAGTCTGGTCCACCACCGAGGCGAAGTCGTTTCCGAAAGACAAGGCCTTTGCGATCAACGGACCGACCACGATCAAATTCCGGACGGCCGTTGCGGATTATGAGCAGAGCGGTTTTCCGGCGGCGTCGGTGATTCTGGCGAAACCGAAGAGTGGCTGGGCGATTGGTGGCAAACCCGGTGCTGCTCATCAATTGTCGCTGATCACGTCTGGTGGCGTTTCGGTGCCGAAGGGTTCCAAGTTGCGTCTGGTGATTCGGCAGAATTCGAAACATAAGGACCACCTGCTGGGCCGCTTCCGCATTCAGACGACCGATGACAAGCGGGTGGACCAATGGCTGAAGATTCCCGCTGAGATTCTTGCTGCCTTGGGCACGGTTGCTGATGGCCGTAAAGCGGCGCAAGTCGATGCGATCCGGGACTACTACATTCGCAACGTCGCCGCCGAGACTCGAACGCAGCGGTCACGGTTGGCATCGCTGAAGAAATCGATTGCCGGTCAGAAGAAAATCTCCGTCCCGGTGATGCAGGAACTCGCAGCCGACAAGGCGCGCACGAATCGCGTGCAACTGCGGGGCAGTTATCAAAGTCTCGGTGACCATGTCAAGCCCGGGCTCCCTGCCGCGTTCCATAGTCTCCCCACGGATGCGAAGGCCGATCGACTGGCCATGGCCAAGTGGTTGATCGATCGCAAGAACCCGCTCACCGCTCGGGTGACGGTGAATCGTTTTTGGGAGAATATCTTCGGCACAGGTTTGGTGCGGACGAGCGAAGAATTTGGCGCGCAAGGCGAGTTGCCGTCTCATCCGGAATTGCTGGATTGGTTGGCCGCTGACTTCATGGACCAAGGCTGGGATCGGAAGAAATTCCTGAAGATGCTCGTGACCTCCGCAGCTTACCGCCAGTCCTCCAAGGTGTCGGCAAAGTTGCGGGAAACAGATCCTGACAACCGTCTCATCAGTCGGGGGCCGCGTTTTCGCGGGACCGGTGAAATGCTGCGCGACCAGGCGCTGTTCGTGAGCGGGTTGCTCAGTCGCAAGATGTATGGTGAGCCGGTTCGCCCCGAACGTCCCAAACTGGGCGTGAACATTGCGTTCGGTAGAAGCAACGACTGGGAGACCAGCAAAGGCGAAGATCGCCATCGCCGCTCGATCTACACGAGGGTGCAGCGAAGCAGTCCTTATCCATCCTTCGCGACCTTTGACGCACCCAACCGCGAGGTGTGCACCATCCGGCGTTCGCGTAGCAATACGCCGCTGCAGGCATTTGTCACCCTGAACGATCCGGTGTTTGTGGAGACAGCCCAAGGCCTTTCGCGAAGGATCATGGCGGAGGCTGGCAAGAGCGATCTGGAACGCCTGGAATTCGCCTTTCTCGCGTGTGCTTCGCGTAAGCCGTCGAAGTCTGAGATCGCTCGGCTGACACCGCTCATCAATGAAGCTCGTGAGGTGTATGGTGCCGATGCCGATCTGGCCAAGAAAATGGCCACCGAACCATTGGGCATGCCGGACGGGAAACCCGACCTGACCGAACTTGCAACCTGGGCCACCGTGGCCAATGTTGTCCTTAACCTCGACGAAATGATCATGCGCCGATGAATCCGCTGGAATACGAACAATTGCAGTTTCAAACCCGCCGCCACTTCCTGAAAGGGGCCGGTCAATTCAGTCTCGGCGCCATGGCGCTCGGCAGCATGCTGAACGAGGGGAAGGCGGATTCGATCAATCCGCTGGCTCCGAGGCATCCGCCACAGTTTGGCAAGGCAAAGAACGTCATCTATCTGCACATGTCGGGTGCGCCGCCGCACCTGGACATCTTCGACTACAAGCCGGAGTTGATTAAGCGAGATGGCGAAGATTGTCCGGACGAGATTCTGAACGGCCGTCGTTTTGCGTTCACGAGCGGCGTGCCGAAGTTGATGGGGACTCCACGGACGTACGAGCGCTACGGTTCGGGGGGCATGTGGATGAGCGATGCCTGTCCCCATTTCCACTCGATCGCCGATGACATCACGTTGATCCGTTCGATGAACACGGATCAGTTCAACCACGCGCCCGCCGAGTTGTTGATGTTCACCGGTTCGCCGCGACAGGGGCGACCGTCCATGGGGTCCTGGGCAACCTACGGGTTGGGTTCCGAGAATGAGAATCTGCCCGGCTTCGTGGTGATGATCTCCAACGGTGTGCAACCGAGTGGCGGCCAGGGGTGCTGGGGTAGCGGATTTATTCCGTCGGTTTATCAAGGTGTGCAATGCCGTTCAAAGGGCGATCCTGTTCTCTTTGTCTCTGATCCGTCGGGGATGAAACGCGACATGCGGCGTTCGACCTTGAACGCGCTTCGGGACCTGAATGAAATGCAGGCGAAAGAACTGGGCCATCCCGAGACCCTCACTCGCATTGCGCAATACGAACTGGCTTATCGGATGCAAACGGCTGTTCCGGAGGTGATGGACATTTCGAAGGAGCCTCAGAACATGATCGATGCCTACGGCGCGCAACCGGGGGGTGCCAGTTTCGCAAACAATTGTCTGCTTGCCCGTCGCTTGGTGGAGCAGGGCGTCAGGTTTGTACACCTCTTCGACTGGGGATGGGATTTCCACGGAACCAACCCCAATACCGGGATCACCGATGGTCTCACGAAGAAGATGGCCGCCACTGATAAACCTGTCGCTGCCCTGATCAATGACCTGAAGGCCCGCGGCCTGTTGGAAGAAACGCTCGTCGTCTGGGGTGGCGAATTTGGTCGCACACCTTTCCGCGAAGGCCGGACGGCCAAGGGCAAGGTGCTGGGACGCGACCACTACCCGGATTGTTTCAGTCTGTTCATGGCCGGGGGCGGCATCAAGGCTGGCTTCGATTACGGCAAGACGGATGACCTGGGCTTCAAAGTCGCCGAGAACAAAGTGCACGTGCATGATTTTCAAGCCACGATCATGCATCTTCTTGGCTTCGACCATGAACGCCTGACCTACCGCTACCAAGGCAGAGACTTCCGGCTCACGGATGTTCACGGGCATGTTGTGAAACCGCTTCTCGCGTAGTCTGAATTCCCTTCGAATCCTCTGAAATTCCCGCGTAACCTTCGGGACCACCGGTCGTCACTAGGGTGTGTTCGAAAACCGTTCAACACAACCAGTCATAGATGGAGGCCA
>JBMYQZ010000517.1:0-4413 GCA_049601855.1 Limisphaerales bacterium
TCTTTCGCGCGGCGGAGCTCAAGGGGCTCGTCGCGACCCTGAATTCCCTGGATACACGCACGGGCGTGCATCTGGAGAGCGGCAATTACGTGGAACGACCGGTAGAGGTCGAATACATGGCGCAGCTGGGCAAGGTCGAAGTCGACCGCCTGGTCGCCGAGTTCGAGAAGGAAATCGACAGCGTTCAAGATGAGCTGGATGAATTCAACTTCACGAACGAGATTGCTGCCTGAGGATAACGGCGCCGGATTACGCAAGTGATCCGGCGCCGAAACGCGCGCAAACCCGATGGCGCGAGACGTACTGAAGCCACCTGATTCCGAAAACGAATCCTCCGGCCCGAATGCGTTCGTCCCGACTGTTTGCGTCTTGAATTTGCGTGGTGGTGGAAGACACGCACGAGTCGTCACCGCGAAAGCGGTTTACTGGTTTAAAACAGTTCGAACCTGTTACCGAGGTTGATGCTGAATCACCCCTCACGGGGTGTGTTCAAATCGCATGGTTCAGATCTGCAAACTTCACGAGGCAAGATTTACCGCTCAAACCTCATTACGACTTCGTCGCATGGCGAAAGCCACCACGCACCGTTTCATTGTAGCCGCGCACGTGAGCGAATGGATCTGCTCGCCCACGCTCGCGGCTACAAACGCTGGATGGTGTAGACAGTCTGCACGTCTGACTGAAACTCAGAAGGTGTTGGTGCGATTCCAACTCCAGCGGCCACTTTCTTTCCATGAGAACAGAAGCAACCACGGAGGTTGAGCGCGATTGGTGATTCGCCTCGAGGCCGGCGCGCCCCGCTCAACCTCCGTTCTCACAGCTCTGTTAGACCAAAATTTTCCAACATGGGCTTAGCCGCCGCGCAGCGGCATTGGCCCACACGCAGTGTGTCCGTGAATGCAAAGTAGACGAGCGGCGAGGTTTTCAACCTCGTTCTAGTCGGTGCGAGTCCGGCCACGGATGCCAAACCTTTCCGCTCTCAAGGTGTAACCAGACTGCACGTCTCTTTGCGAAGGAGAAGGTTCGTGGTGCAAATCCACGTGAGAGCACCAATTTCAAAATGAAGCAGACATAGTCTGCCAGGAACGTGGTGTAAGAGTAGCATCTCCGAGTGTGAATCGGACGGTTCGGGTGCAAATCCCGGCTTCCTGACCAATTTCCGTGGGCCGAAGCAAAGTCGGTTATCTCGTCCACCATACTGAGGGCGTACCGTGAGGGATTATCCCACAACGGTCCGGGTTCGATTCCCGGCATTCGAGTGCCTCGCTTCATCCGACTGCATCCCTTGTCCACGTTCCTTTTCGGCGGGTCGAAGACTTGGATTATCCAGAGACGCGTATGCCACCGGTTCGACTTCGGTTCCCGGTTTTCCGGGATAGTTCAATTGGTAGAACGTACGCGAGATTCCATATCGCCCCTTACCCGCCGATTCCCCGACCATCCGGTAGCTTAGCGCGTTAGAGCACTCCCAATTTCGGGAGAAGGCGCGGGTTCAAATCCCGCCCGGACCACCACTTTTCGACGGGTCGATGTTGTGGGTTATCGCTATTAACGACGTGGACGCCGGTTCGAGTCCGGCCTCCGGCTCCATACGCCGGAGTAGCTCAGTGGTAGAGCACGTAATTCCCATACCGCTCCTTATCCGTCGAATTCCTTTTCAATGGGCCGATGTAATCGGGTTATCTGCAAATGTAGGTTCGAATCCCACCGCCCCGGTTCGTCCCTTGCCCATTGTTTCTTTCTCACGGGCCGAATGTGTTGGGTTATCTTGTTGAAAAGCCCCCAACACAACCAACTTGTCTGTGAGTCCTCGATAAAACCGGCCGAAGTTGGCGGCGCAAACATAAGGAGGCCATTGATGGCTACGAACTACGCAAAATGGTTCAAGCGGAAGGCAACTCCGCAAAACAAGCCGATCCCCGGATCCAAGCAGCGCAAGAACTCCGCTGGTGGATACGACTGGGGGATCGATGACTGGCAGCGGTTCGACCGCTTCCTGATCCTCGGTGCCGAAGGTGGCACCTACTACATCGGTGAACAAAAGCTCACCGAACAGAATCACGACGCGATCATTCGTTGCGTCGTGGCGGACGGTCTGCGGACCGTGAACCGCATCGTTGAAATCTCCGACAGTGGACGTGCCCCGAAGAACGATCCGGCGATCTTCGCCCTCGCACTCGCGGCGACCCACGGCAATGACGTCACCCGCGCCGAAGCGATGGCGCGCCTGCCGGAAGTCTGCCGTATCGGTACGCACCTCTTCCACTTCGCGGAATACGTGAACGCGATGCGCGGATGGGGACGCGGACTCCGCAAGGCGGTCGCCCGTTGGTACAACCAGCGTGATGCCGACAAGCTGGCGTTGCAGGTCATCAAATACCAGCAACGCGATCGCTGGTCGCACCGCGACATGCTGCGGCTCGCCCACCCGAAGGCGGAAACCCCGGCGCACGACGCCGTCTACCGCTGGGTCCAATCGGGCAAGGACGGAATGGGCGCTCGCGAAGTCACCCGTCGTCTGCCGTTCAACGATAGCACGGCCAAGTACGCCGCCGTCGGCGAAGTCCCGCGCCTGATCGAAGGTTTCGAAAAGGCCAAGCGCGTGACCGGCAAGAAGGAGATCGTCAAGGTGATTGCCGACTACGGCCTTCCGCGTGAAGCAATCCCGACGCAGTGGCTGAACGAAGTCGCCGTCTGGGACGCCTTGCTGGAACGCATGCCGATGACCGCGATGATTCGCAATCTCGGCAAGATGACCAGCATCGGCCTGGTCGGACGTTTCTCGGACGCAGCCAAGCTGATCGTCCAGCAACTCCGCGACCAGGACGCCCTGCGCAAGGCGCGCATTCATCCGCTTGCAGTGCTGACGGCCCACAAGGTCTACAGCAAGGGCAGTGGAATGAAGGGCAGCCTGAGCTGGAAGTCGGTGAGCAAGATCGTCGACGCGCTCGACGATGCGTTCTACGCGACCTTCGCAAACGTGAAGCCGACGAAGCAGCCGACGCTTCTGGCGCTCGACGTCAGCGGATCCATGGACTGGTGCACTGTCGCCGGATCACCACTGTCCGCCCGTGAAGCCAGTGCGGCGATGGCGCTGATCACGGCCGCCACCGAGCCGGATCATGAGTTCGTGGCGTTCAGCACGCGCATCAAGCCGGTGGACATCTCACCGCGCATGCGGCTCGCGGATGTCGTGCAGCGCATCAGTCGCATCCCGATGGGAGGCACGGACTGCGCGCTGCCGATGATCTGGGCGGAACAGGAAAACGTGAACGTGTCGGCCTTCGTGGTCTACACCGACAACGAAACCTGATTCGGCAATATCCATCCGGCGCAGGCGCTGCGTAAGTACCGCAACCGCGTTCCGAACGCGAAGCTTGCCGTGGTAGGCATGGCCTCCAACGGATTCAGCATCGCGGACCCGGACGACTGCGGAATGCTCGACGTCGTCGGCTTCGACACGACGGCCCCGGCCGTCATCGCCGACTTCGTGAAGTCATAAACCCAATCCGGTGGTCACGGCCAACGTGCCGTGACCACCTCAATCCAAGAAACCCCTATGCACGAAAGAGAACCCGAACCAGAGAAACCGCCTTAGATACTCAACCCCATGTTCTTCAGAACCAACACGTGGCAGTGCTGTAACAGCCAGCATGGTTGCCAGCCAGCCCGTCGGGGTGCGAATCCCCGCTGCCACACCAACCTTTTTAAGAGAATGATCTAACCGCAAAGAGCGCAGAGAAGAGGAATTGTAATGGACCCTTCTTTCCGCGCGATTGGCATTCGGAGAGAGCGAATTTTCGGATTTTGAAACTTGTAGCTGCCGAAGTTGATGAGCAGGCCGTGTTCGAGCTTGGCTGACTTGAGGTGTTCGATAATTTGGGCCTGGTGTTCGGGGGCAAGGGTCTTGGCGGTTTTCAGCTCGATAATGAGCTCATCCTCAACGAGTGGATCGGCGTAGTATTCTCCGATGTTTGTTCCATCTTCATCGAACACTTTGATTGGAGCTTGTTGCTGGACCTTGAGTCCGGTTTTGCGCAGCCGATGGGCGAGCGCGTTTTCATAGACTTTCTCGAGATGTCCATGTCCGTGATAGACGTGAATGTCGTAAGCAATTTGCCGCACCCGATCACACAGTTCCTTGACGCCTCTCATGAGCATGAGTCAAGCGCGATCGAGTGATCAGATCAACAGGATCCAAGAAGTAGTTTCTTTGCGATCTCCGCGATCTTTGCGGTTAAAACAAAATGATTTCGGGGGCATGACCCCGTTAGATAAACCGGTGAGAGCCGGCCAAAGCGGTGTGTTCCTGCACACCCGCGCCTGCGCGAGCAGGTCGTTCAGGGTTTCGTCGTCCTTGCCCATGGGTTTCACGCGGCTGAATTTTTCGCGTTCGGCGCCGCGCCAGGTGGC
>JBMYQZ010000518.1:0-4412 GCA_049601855.1 Limisphaerales bacterium
ATACCTTCGTGAGGACGTGGCAGAAGGGATTCATCCCGAATAACCGGTTGCCGGATTTGACGCTCCCGATCGCGCGTTGGTCGAATGGCGATATCGAATACTCGGCGGTGCCGGCAGATTATCGTGAATGGCCGCTACAGCGGGCGTCGGCCTTGGTGCACGCGCTCGAACGTCGCTACAATTTTCGGCAGGCACAGGCTTCGCAAAGTCATCAGGTGTCCCGCGAACTGATTGCGCAATGGGCGGCGTTTTGTTTGAAGGAGGAAATCCGCTTCGTCGTGGCGGGGATCAGTTCGGATGCCGGGCCGATGCTCGAATGGTGTGAGGGGCTAAGTATCGAGACTGTGGATATCGCAGTGCCGTTGTCGGGCGAGGAATTTACCAATCTGCCGTACGATAATCACCCCAATGCCAAGGCGCATGAGGTCTATGCGGAGCGTTTGGTGAAGTTTCTTGGCGAAGAACAGGCCCTATGACACCTATCAATGCGTCATCGCGTAGATGACGATGTTGATGCCCATCGGATACGATTGCGGCTCGGAGTAATACCGAAAGTACTCGATGTTCTCCCCTTCGCGTTCCCAGCCGTCGGCGAGGTCGTTGTTGTGGCAGAAGAGGACCATGATTCGGCCTTTGTCGTCATAGAGCGCACGGAAGTGTGGGGCAGGATCAGTCATGTCGCCGTGCCAAGGCTCGATTTTGTGGCCCATGCGCCAGGCGCGGATGCTGGGGACCTGTGGCTTTTTCTCGAGCTGGTAGACGACGTTGAAGATCGGGTGGGAGAGAGGCAGTTCTTTGGGCTCGCGATTGGGGAAGGCGCGTTTGAACTCCTCGTAGGCGTTGTCCCAATGTTGTTGCCCCCAGAAATCGTCGACCATGATGAAACCACCGTTGAGGCAGTAGCGGCGAAGACCTGCGACTTCCTCTTCCCGCAGGTACATGCGACCGGGTGAACTCAGGTAGGCGAAGGGGTAATTCAGCAGGCGCGTGTCCGTCAGGTCGAAGACCTTGCCATCGGGATCGACTTCCAATGAGGTGAGCTGCTGCAGGCGATGAGAGAAGTTCAAATCGGCGTCTGGATAGTCGCCAGTCCAATGCGTGCGTCGATCGCGTGAAGTCGAGGTGTAGCGGATGCGGGCGAAGGTGAAGACGTCCTGCTTCAGACGGGGTGTCCAATCAGGGGCGCCGCCACGATCGTCGGCGGAGTGCCCCGCAAACGTGCACGCGACAATCGTAAACAGAATGGTTCGCCATCGTTTCACTTGAACGGATTCTCATACCAGATGACGCCGAAGTTTCTGACTTCTTCGCAGGTGATGATGTCGAGGTCGCCGTCGGCATCGAGGTCCAGGAGTTCGATGAGGTCGTGTTTCACTCCGTCGATACCGCTGACGGGTTTCATGGTCCATTTTCCAAACGGGTTCTTACCTTCGTAGACGAGGCGGCAGACGCCTTCCTTGTCCTTGGCGCGTTCGGTGGTGAACACGATGTCCATGCGTCCATCGTGATCGAAGTCAGCGACGGCGGGGGCCTTGGCGTCACCGGCGCGGGTGGGCAGGGGAATCGAAAACTCTTTCCAGCGCTCGCCGTTCTGGTCCAAGCGACGACAGATGATCATCTCGCGAGGGCGGGTGGCGATGACGATGTCTTCCAACCCGTCCTGATCCACGTCACCGCGGGTGAGGAACATGGCTTCGCGGCCTTTGACGCCGACGAGGTGTTCTTTCCACTTGGCCCCGTTTTCCATCCAGAAGGCGCCTGGGATCTTGCCCTTGCGGTCGGTGTAGAGGATGTCGAGGTCGCCGTCGCCGTCCATGTCGGCGGTTTCGAGGGACATGAGCCAGCCCATGTTGCGGAGCTTGTGCCATTTCCATGAAGCAAGGTTGCGTGGATTCGTTTTCGGGATCTCCCACCAGCCCAGCTCGGAGCCCGTGCCTTTGCCTCCGGCAAGAAGATCCATCTGGCCGTCGCCGTTCACATCCATCGGTGTCGCGAACATCCAGCGCATCTTGTCGCGTCCACCTGGGAGTTCCTCTGTGATCCACTGCTTGGCGTTGAGGTAATCCTTCGGCGCCCAATGAACCAGGATGGCTTCGCGTTTGCCTTCGCAACTGCTGATGACATCCAGCAGGCCGTCGCCATCAATGTCGATGAAGACGGCGTCCTCCACTGATTCTGCTTTGCCGGTGGTGACGGCAGGCCAGTTGTTCTTCACCTTCTTGGGCCCCGGATTCAGGTAGGCGCGGGTGATGCCGCCCTGTTCGAATCCGGTCACGATGTCGAGCAGACCGTCGCCATTTGCGTCGGCGAGGCGGGTGCCGTCCGCACCGCGGGAGGAGTTGTCAATTGTGTGGCGTCTCCAGGGGCGGTTGATGTCTCCGCCAAGGGCGTTCAATGCGATGATCAGGATGACGGCGGTGGATCTCATTTCAAGTTGCGCCGAAAGAGGTTGACGGTTTCGGTGTAGCACTTGAGTGCAAGTTCAGGGTCGTAGCTGGGACCGCCGTCCCGCATGAAGGCGTGGTCGGCACGGAATTCGTGCCAGGTGTGCTTCACGTCGGCGCGGGTGAGACAATGCAAAACGTGGGCGCGGCCGTCGGCGGGAATGAGATCATCCTGGCCGCCGAGGAAGAACGCGTATTCGCCGGAGGTGTTGTTCAGGCGCACGAGGGTGTCGGCTTCCTCGCCCTTGCCCAATGAACCGTTGTGCAATCCGCTCGGATAAAAGGCGGCGCAGGCTTTCAGGTCGTTCAGGGCGGCGGCGCGGACTGCGAGATGGCCGCCGATGCAGAATCCGAAACAGCCAACGTTTCCGGTACAACGGGAGTATTGCTCAAACATCTTCAATACGGCATTCGCGTCGGCGTCGAAGGCGGTTAGATCCTTGCCGGTCTTATAGTCACGACCCTGACGCGTGCCTTCGTCGGTGTAAGGCAAGGCTTTGCCGCCGGGTAGGTGGTCGTGGAAGATCTCCGGAACGGCGACGACGAATCCATGGCCGGCAATCATCGCGGCCGCGCGTCGCATCTGGTGGGTCACCTGAAAGATCTCGGTGAAGAGAATGACGCCGGGATATTGGCCATCCGCCTGCGGGCGAAACAGATAGGTCCGCATCGGGCCGGTCGGCGTTTGGATATCCGTAAACTCGTTGTCGATGACGGTCATGGAGCGCGGTTAGTGGCGGAGGTTTCCCCGAAGGGCTGCTGGTTAGTGATTACCGTTCACTGATCACTACTTCCCACCCTCCGCTTTCGGCTTGAAGAGGATCTCCACGGCATTGCGAACGAAATTCTCGTCGGACATTCCCTCGATGACTTCCTCGGGGAACTTGACCTCCGCGTGAAAGTGATCGGCCAGTTCTCGGAAGAGTTCGACGCGGGCGGGGGGATCGAGGTTCTCCCGGCGTTGCAGGGCGCGCAGGGCGACGGTTGCTTCGGCCGGGCTGATCCTTTGTTGGAGGCGGGCAGTGAGGTGGGGGTGATTTCGCAGGGTGTTGAACTTCTCGCTGCGCACGGAGGCGAGGTCCTCACGCGAAACGACCGGCGTTCGGATGACCACGGTGTCCGCTGCCAAATCGCCGAGACGTTGGCTGTGTCGGTTGAGGACGCTCGTGATGCCGCCGATGAGGTAAAAGCCGGGCATGAAGTCGATCAGGCGCAGAAGATTGCGAACGACGACCTGGTGGAAGCGCAGTTCGAGCCCTTGTCCATCGATCACCCTGAGCTTCAGGATTTTCTTGCCGAGGGTCTGGCCGTTCCAAAACCACTCCAAGGTGATTGCGTAGCCGAACTGGATGAGAAAGAGCAAGATGGCATACATGGCGACAGCGAAATCTCCGATCGCAACGACTCCCAGCACGAGCAGGTAAACCGCCAGCATGGTCAGGCCGAAGATCATCACGGCGTCGATCATCCAGGCCAGACTGCGGGCGATGGGACCGGCCAACAGGTAGGAGAATTCAACGCCCTCGGGAGTGCGGATGCGCAGGTGATTTTGCCGCTGGACTGCCATCTTATTCGCCCGTCGCTTCCTCGCTCTTCGCCCGGCCGCCCCAGGACAGCAGGAGGAACAAGGCAATCAGTTCCACCGATCCGAAGATGATCTTGAAGTCGTAGATGTCCGTGCCGTGATCCTGGGAAAGGAAGGCCTCGATAATGCCGGCCCAGACGAGCATGACGCAGACGCCGCCGATCAGGGAAAGAAGATCCGGGGCCACCTCGCGCAGTCGCATCCGCAGCGACACGCGACGCCCCCAGCCGATGACCGCACCGGCGAGGACGAGACCTGCCTGACCGGCGATGAAAATGGCGGGCAGCTCGATTGATCCGTGAGGCAACAACCAGGCGAGCAGGAACTTGGTGTGTCCGGCCGTGATGTATTCAAACACGATGCCACCCATGACGACGCCGTTG
>JBMYQZ010000519.1:0-4411 GCA_049601855.1 Limisphaerales bacterium
TTGATGGCCTCGGTGCGTTTGGCGTTCAGCCCTCGAATGGACTCGCGCAGGTCCTTTTCGATCTCGGGATCATCGGTTTCGCGGAGTTCGTTGCGAAGTTCCTGCCGGGTATCTTCAATCTGTTCGTGGATGTCGCGGACCTGTTCGCGCAGTTCGGCGGAGAGAAAACTCCAGCGCTCGGAGGTCAGACGGTAAGGCTCCTTGTTGGTGGCGAACTGCTGCGTGACCGCGGCCAAAGTGGTTCGTTTCTCTGCTTGAATGGCTTCGAGTCGATCTTCGATTGGTTTCGGAATCTCGATTTCCCGGGCGTCCTCGACCTTGCCCATGATTTCCCAGTAGCCGGGTTGCATTGCTTTCTGAACTTCCCAGGCCGCTGCGGCGTAGTCGTCAGACACCCGTGCGGTCACGAGGTCGCGGATGGTTCGGTCCGGGCATCCGACGCCGCGGAGGTTGGAGATGAGCTGGAGGTAATCGTCACTCTCGACCTGCTCCCAACGAACCGTTCGTTGATCGGAGGTCGTCGTGGCAACAGCGGTGTTGGTGGTGGCTGGTGGTGCGATTTCGCGGATGCCTGGCATTGGGGAGGGCACCCGATCCGCCGTAGGCTTCGGGGCGTTTGCAGGCTGCTTGGCGAGCTTGTCGCCTTGGCGCACGATCGTGAGAACCAGTCCGAGGTTGAGGGCGCAGGCGATCCAAATGAAAGTGCGCAGCTTCATCGCTTATCCTCAAAGGGGTTGGGTGTGTTGATCAATTCCTCGACCCATTCGCCCGCGCCGTCGGCCTGGTATTCCCTGGCGATATTTGGACCGAAATGCTTGCGAATTTCGGATTCGAGGCGCGTCTTGATGGCGGCTTGCAGGAGCACCTGTTCCTCGGCGCTGAGTGTTCCATCCGCGTCCATCCGCTTCAGTTCCGTCTCGGCGCGATCACGCGCCTTGAAAACGGCGATGGCTTCCTTTTTCGCCAGTCCGTGCTCGGTGGCGAAGGTGAAGATGCCCTGATAGCGGTCGTCCTTGGCGCGCGTGTAATCGGCAAATCGTTCCGTGCCGAGATAGCTGGCGATCGCCGTCTCGATTTGTTCGTCGCTCACCTTCTCAGCGACCATGTCCTCGAAGCCAATTTCGGAGAACAGCATCGTGAAGACATCCACGGGTGAGGACTTGATTTTCATCAGGTTGCGGAACTCGGTGCCCGACAGGTTGAGTCCGTATTGCAGGGCGCCGGCCTCTCCTCCCTGAGCCAGGAGCCGGCGCAGATACAACTCTTCCACCGCCGCACTTCCGACGAGGGTCGTGACTTCTTTCTCCATGCGATCGCGCAAGTCGCGGGCTTGGGCATAATCTTCTTCGGTCAGAATTCCATACGCCTGCTCGTCGATCGCTTCGGCGCGAGTGCCGTGGTAGCCGACCAAGCCGATCAGCGGGACGAGTTTTTCGCGCTCGAGAAATCCTCCCAACATCCAGATGCTGAGCTGGCCCATGCCTTCGGTACGAACGAGTTGCATCACCTCTTCGTCCACGGGGTAACCGAACAGCTCACGCATGAGTTCCCACTTCGCGAGTTTGAGTTCACGAACCTGGCGCTTACGCTCCAGGTCGATCTCTTCGCGCTGATCGGCGGTCAACCAAAACGGATCCGCGGTGCGGTCTTCGAGGGCTTGTTTCTGTTTTTTGAAATTTTCACCGACGTCCGCCACGATGATATCGCGGATGGTGTTCTCCGGACAACCGATGGCGCGGAGATTGGCGGCGTATTGGTGGTAGTCGTCGGACTCGATGGAGAGCCACGGCGGTCGGGCGGCCGTTTCGGTGGTCTTGCGTTCTGGGCGGAAGATCCGATTGGGGCGGATCGCGGGGGTGGGGGATTTTCGGGCGGCCTCGGGTTCCAGAAGCGGGCTTGGCGGCCGGCGTTGATCGCGCCACATGGCCCATGACATCCAGGTATTGATCCCGGTCACCAACAGGACGATTCCGACGACAATCGCGTTGCGCATGCTTCAGCCGATCCGCGGGCATAATGCCCCGGTCGTGGTGAAAAGCAATTGCATTGACCTGCGTGGGAATCGGGACTACCCCTTGCAGCCGAATGTTGAATCTCGCTGCCTCCGTAAAACCGGTCTGCGCCAAACGCCACGTTATGTGGCAGCGCGCGTCCTTTATTGCGCGCACCAGCGGCGGGAGGAACATTCGTTAGACTGAACTGAGAAACGAATTTCCTGAAAAACCCACCGCTGAAAGGCGGCGGGTTTTTTGTTTCCCGGCGCCGGCGGTGTTTCAGGAGCACTGGACACACCATGAAAAAGAAACAGCATGCAACGGTGCCGGCAACCCTGCCGGTAGTTCCCCGAATCGACTCCCCCGCGGCCGACGTGGTCATCCTCGAGAGCCTCTACCGCAGGATCGGGCTCCCGCCTTATCCGGCGATCGCGGCGGCTTGGAATGACTACAACATGTTTCGTCCGCCCACGGGGAGAAGGAGGTTGATCACATGACGTTCACGGGACAACCGAAGCCGCCGACCTTGCTCGTGGTCGGGGCCTTTGCGGCGATCTATCTCGTGTGGGGTTCCACCTACCTGGTCGTTCGTTATGCGATCGAAACGATTCCTCCGTTCCTGATGTTTGGCTCCCGCAGTTTCGTTGCGGGAATCCTGCTGTTTCTCCTCGCGCGCTGGCAAGGCGCGCCTGCTCCCACGGCCTCCCAATGGCGGGCGGCTTTTCTCATCGGCTTCCTCCTCATTGCCCTGGCGTCCAGTCTCGTGGCCTGGGCGGAGAAGAAGGTTCCTTCAAGTGTTGCGGCGCTCATCGTCTCCGGACTGCCGTTCTGGATGGTCCTTTTTGACCGCCGCAACGGCCGCCCCACGATGTTGATGCTCGTCGGATTGGTGATCGGCTTCACGGGTGTGACCGTGCTGGTGTTGAACGGGAAGGACTACGACAACAAACCGTTGGAGTTCCTGCCTGTCGCGGCCTGCCTCTTCGCCACCCTTGCGTGGGCAACCGGTTCGCTCTTGAATCGCGATGTCGATACCCCGGATTCGCCGATCATGACCGTGGCGGCGCAGATGATCGCCGGCGGACTGCTGACGTTGCTGATCGCCCTTGGCATCGGCGAAGGTTCGGAATTCAGTTTCGGCGCCGTGACGACGAGGTCTTTCACAGCCTGGTGTTACCTCCTGGTGATGGGCTAGCTCCTGGCCTATCCCGCTTACATCTGGCTCTTGAGCGTGGTGCCGCCGGCCAAGGTCTCCACCTATGCCTTTGTGAATCCGCCCATCGCGGTCGCGCTTGGTTGCACCGTCGGTGGAGAACCGTTCTCGCAACAACTGCTCGTGGCCTCGGTACTGATCATCTTTGCGGTCGTGATGATCGTGTTGCCGCGGAAGAAACCGGCCGTCTTTACCGAGGCGGTCGAAGACGCCTGCGATTCACCGGCGAACAGCTGAGGTCTGGGACGAATCGCCGACGCGGTGGTCTATCATTGCAAAACTTCCGCTCATGTTTAGCGTTTACGCACTATCGTGAGTTCGGAAACAGCCATTGAACCAACCACCGCGACCGGCGATTCGTCCGCCGCCGCCCACGCCTCCATCCAGCGTATCATCGACTCGGTATCCCGCGTGTTCATCGGGAAGGAAGACGTCGTCGCCAATGCGGTCCTGGCCCTGGTATCCGGGGGGCATGTCTTGATCGAGGACGTGCCGGGACTGGGCAAGACGCTGCTCGCCAAGGCGCTGGCCAAGTCGTTGCACGCAGATTTCAAGCGGGTGCAATTCACGGCCGACCTGTTGCCCAGCGACGTGACGGGCGTGACCATTTTTTCGCCGGACAACAACCAGTTTCAATTTCGTCCCGGTCCGGTTTTTACCAACGTGATGTTGGCCGATGAGATCAACCGGGCCACGCCGCGTACGCAGTCCAGTCTGCTGGAGGCGATGGAGGAGCATTCGGTGACCGTGGACGGCAAACGGCATGAACTCGAATCGCCCTTCTTCGTCATCGCCACGCAGAACCCGGTGGAACTGGAAGGCACGTATCCGCTGCCCTTCGCCCAAATGGACCGTTTCATGGTGCGGCTGAGTATCGGCTATCTCGATCGGGAACATGAGATCCGGCTGCTGCGGCAACAACAATCGGAAGATCCGCTGGACGCGGTGGAGCCGGTGATGTCCTGCGCCGAACTGCGCGAGATGCAGGCCAAGGTTCGCAACGTGGCGGTCGAGGAATCCTTGGCCGGTTACCTCATCGACATTGTCCACGCCACGCGAAATACCGAAGGTCTCGAATTTGGAGCCAGTCCGCGCGGCAGTCTCGACCTGCAACGCTTCAGCCAAGCCAGTGCGCTTCTGGATGGTCGCGAATACATCCTGCCGGATGACATCAAGCAGGCCGCCCGGCTGCTTCTGCCGCACC
>JBMYQZ010000520.1:0-4402 GCA_049601855.1 Limisphaerales bacterium
CATGTACGGTTCGTCGCCGGCGGTTTCGGAATCGAGCAGTAGCGATTTCCCGTCGGACGCAACACGAGGTGGCGTGGTGTCTTCACGGAAAAGAATCTTGTTGAGAAAACGCCGGGGAAGCGGGCCGGGATTGGAACGATAGCCGCGGGAAAGGATCGCCACCTTGCGTCCTTCGTCCTGGAGCGCGCGGGCGAATTTCTCGACCACCGGCGTCTTGCCCGTGCCGCCCACGGTGATGTTGCCCACAGCGATCACCTGCACGCCGAGCGTGGAGTCGCGGAGGATGCGCGAGTTGTAAAGGAACAGGCGGAATTTGACGATCAGGCCGAATACCTTTGAGAGCACGAAGAGGACGGAACGGAGCAGGGCGGCACGTTTGCCCTTTCGCTGCTCGAAGATGACTTCGAGCGCGAACGTTTCCAGATTCTCAGTCCATGCCCGAATGGCTTCCCGCATCGGCGGCGGATACTGCCAAATTGTCCCCCAGGAAGCCAACGTCGTAAGAATCGTGTTGTTCACACCTTGCGTGGCCCGATGGGCGCGTCTACGCTTTCGCCCATGAAATGGTGGGTAAACACGTTTCTCATGCTCACGCTGGCGCTTTCGCTGCCTGCGGCCGACCCGGCTGCTGAAAAGCAGGATGAAAAGCCGTCGGCGAAGGATGAGTCCAAGGACGAGAAGGAAAAAGACGTGGGCAAGGATGAAAAAGAGGACAAGGACGACGATGAACCGAAGATCGAGAGTCCTCCAGAAACGTTCGTGCGCAACGAGGTTGAATTGCCCGAAGACATCTCGAACGTCTTCGTCATCCCGCTTCGCGACGCGATTTTCGAACACATCACTTATACTTTGCGGCGCGGGGTCAAGCAGGCGATTGCGGCGGAAGCTGACTTGATCATCCTCGATATGCACACGCCCGGGGGCAGCGTGGCGGTGACGATGGATATTTTCGAGATCTTGGAGAAGTTTGATGGCCCGGTCATCACTTTCATCAATCGTGATGCGGGCAGCGCGGGTGTGTTCATCAGCGCGGCGACGCAGCGGATCTACATGCATCCCATGGGCACCATCGGTGCGGCGGCTCCGGTGTTCAGCACGGGCGGAGACATCCCCGAGACGCTCGCCGAAAAGTTTAAATCGTTCATGGGGGCCAAATTGCGTGGCATTTGTGAAAAGAACGGCCACAACTGGGCCGTGATCGAGGCCATGATCCGAATGGAGCGTGAACTGGTGATTGACGGAAAGGTGCTCAGCAAGGAAGGAGAACTGCTGTCCCTCACCGCCGCGGAGGCAGAGAAGGAATACGGCGACCCTCCGCAATATTTGCTGTCGGCCGGGACGGTTGACGACATCGATGCCTTGTTGGTCAAGATCGGGGCCGAAGGTGTCGAGCCGACCCAAGTCGTGTCGACCGGCGCCGAGTCTCTGGCCGGTTGGCTGAACAAGATCGCGCCGATCCTCATGATGATTGGTCTCGCCGGACTCTACATTGAATACAAGACGCCGGGCTTTGGCGTCTTCGGTGTGATCGGGATCCTGGCCTTCCTGCTCTACTTCTTCGGCAGCTACGTTGCCGGCATGTCCGGGGTCGAGTGGATTGCGGTGTTCTTCTTTGGCGTGGCCCTGATTGCGGTGGAGTTGTTTGTCCTGCCGGGAACGGTCTTCATCGGACTGAGCGGAATCGGTTTGGTCATTCTCTCGATCATCATGTCCGGCGTGGACCTGTATCCGAACATGCCGGTGGTCGGCAACTTCGACAGCATCAGCCAGTCCTTGAACCAATCGATGCAGAACTTCGCGCTTGGGATCATCGGCGGCTTCCTGGCCTGCTGGGGACTGAGCCGCATCCTGCCGCACACGCCGTACTACGGCGCGGTGGTTTCGCAGGGCGTGAGTGGAGTCGAATCCGTTGCCGCGATTGCTGCGGAGAAGAAGTCACGCGTCGGTGAGGTCGGCGACGCCATTTCGCAATTGCGTCCGGGCGGCAAGGCCCAGTTCGGCGACGAGATCCTCGATGTGATTTCGGCCGGCGATATCATCGAGAGCGGCGAACGTATCAAGATCGTCAGCCACAGCGGGGCGGATCCCGTGGTGGAAAAGGCGGATTGATCAACTTCCAGGGAACATGATTCGCGGGCTGATTTTCGATTGCGATGGGACTTTGGTGGATACGATGCCGCTGCACTATATGGCGTGGCAATCGGTCTGCGAAAAACACGGGCTCGTGTTTGAGGAAGAGCGTTTTTATGCCCTCGGAGGGGTGAGTTCGACCGAGATCTTCAGAATGCTGTTGGAAGAGCAGGGCGTCGCCGGCGATCCGGTTGCCTTGAGCAAGGAGAAAGAAGATTCATTCCTGCCCTTCGCTCCCCAGGTCAAGGCGATCGAACCCGTGCGCAAGATTGTCGAAGCTCATCGTGGTGAGTTACCGATGGCTGTCGCGACCGGTGGCAAGCGCGTGAACTGCACCGCGGTGTTGAAAGGCGTCGGCATGTTCGATTGGTTCGATGCCATCGTGACCAGTGAGGATGTGGAACGCCAGAAGCCTGCTCCGGATATTTTCCTGCAAGCAGCGGAGAAGATCGGCGTGTCGCCGGAGGAATGCCGGGCTTATGAAGATACCGACTTGGGAATGAGTGCGATTCGCGCTGCGGGGATGGATGCCGTGGATATTCGGGGGTTGTTGGGGATGATTAAGGAATGATGAGTTCCGATGGTTGATTTTTGAAGTGGCGATCGCTGGTAGCGATAGCGCTCCGAACTTCGCCCCTCATAAATCATCAATCTTCATTCGTTCCCTCCCATCACTCCAGTTCCCCCTGCAAAAACCACCGTTGCCGTTTGTGATCGTTGTAGACCCAGAGCCAGCGGCCGCTTTTGACGCGGACATAGTAGTAGCTGCGGGTGACTTCACGGGTCCACCAGCCGCCGGAGATGACGTAGGGGCCGAGGGTTTCTTCGGCGGGGCCGTCGGCGAGGTCGGCGATGAGCCAGCCGTCGGGTTCGTGTCTTGAGCGCGGGGGAAGCGGGATGCGCTTTTTGTAGAGGCGCCGGATGAGTTGGCGGGGTTTGGTTTCGTCGGGCTGGGCGGGGAGGAACTCTTTCATCGGTTCCCACAGGTACTGCGCTTCGGGCATGTGGCCTTCATGGAGGCGGGCATGCATGACGGCGTCGTTGCCGAGTTCGGCGCGGATGCGGGCGAAGGCGCGTTCGGCGGCCTGGAGGTCGCGGCGTGGGGTTTCGCGGAAGAGGGTGAGTTGGCGTTCGGTGGCGGGGACGCCGGTGGCGTGCATGCGCAACTCGATGACGCCGGCGGTGAGAACGAGTGAATTCAGACGGAGTTGGATGAGGTTGAGGATTTGTCTGGCATCGAGGGTGGGGGCGGCGGGGAGGAGGGTTTCGTCGAGATGGGTCTTGTCGTCGAGGGTGAGTTTGAAGCGAAATTGGCGAAGGGCTTCGTGGCGTTCGGAGAGGTCGCCGAGCATGGACTGGAGGAGCGGGGCGATGAGCGTGCCGAGGCGTTCGGCGTTGGTCTCGGTGTAGTCGAGGATGGTCTTGCGGATGACAGGTTCGGACAGGGCGGCGGGCTTGATGGGTTGCCAGCCTTCGCCGTTGGCCTGGCGGTGAAGTTCCTGGGCGGCAATGCCGAAGCGTTTGCGAATGCCGTCGGCGGGGAGCTTCATGAAATCGCCGGAGGTGCGGATACCGAGCTTGAGGAGTTTGTCGCGGAGTTTTTGTTCGAGGCCGAGGCGGTCGAGGGTGACAGTTTTCACGCGGGCTTCCTCTTCCTTCACATTGCGAAAGACGAGTTCGCGGGCGCCGGACATGGAGGCGGCATAGGTGCCGTAGCGGGTGAAGCCGACGCTGACGACGGAATGGAAACCGGCGGCCTGCAGATCCGTGCGGACGAGGCGGGCCCATTCCTGGAGGGAGGGGTAAAGATGGCGCAAGGCGGAGACGTCGATCCAGAAGACGCCGGGTTCCTGGTCGGCGGGTTCGACGTCGGGACTGAAGCGGGCGAGGCGGCGGGTGAGACGGGCGACCTGCAGGGCAATCTCGCCATCAGTCACGACCCCGGCGCGGAGTTCGTGAGAGAGTCCGAGTCCGGCGGCGTAACGCATGCCGGTGAGGATGCGATGGGCGCGGGCGCGTTCGTTGACCCACAGGAGAGTGCCGGAGGGTTTGTCACGATCGACGACGGCGGCGGGCAGATGGAGCCAGTCCGGGTGGGTGCGGAGCAATACCTGGAGGGGCATTGCGGGGAGGTTAACGCAGGCCAGTCGGTCCATCACGTTGGCCGCGGCGTAGTTCGGGCTAAGGCCCGTCCTTCCGGCATCCTGCCGGGAGTTCCGGACGCTACGATCGGACCGGACGGATGGAACTCCTGCATCACTTCACTTGTAGG
>JBMYQZ010000521.1:0-4397 GCA_049601855.1 Limisphaerales bacterium
GTTGCGATCCATCTCGGATCAGATCTTGGGGGGATACTTTTGGCCTGACGGGCACGTCCGGGTGGTTGGCCGCGAGTATTCGGCCATCATCGAATCTCGCTGCCATTCTGTCGGCCAGATGTCCTGCGTGTCCTGCCATCGGCTGCACAAGTCGTCGACCGATTCTCGGCCTTTCGAAGATTGGGCTGACGATCAACTGCAGGTCGACATGCGTTCGGACCTGGCCTGTCTCCAATGCCATGAGGCGCAGACCTTCGCCACCGCGGAACACACCCATCATCCCGCCGGCTCCTCCGGTAGCGAATGCATGAACTGTCACATGCCCAACACCGCTTACGGTCTGCTCAAGGCCACCCGCAATCACACCGTGTTCAGTCCCAGTATCAGCCGGGATCAAAAAGCCGGCCGGCCGAATGCCTGCAACCTCTGTCACCTCGACCAAAGCGTCGCCTGGAGTGCCCAACATATGAACGACTGGTATGGACACGAGGTCCCGGACTTGGAGCGACACTGGACGAACACTGCGGCGTCGGTGGTGTGGACGCTACGAGGTGACGCTCATGTCCGTGCCTTGGCCGCTTGGCATTTCGGATGGGAGCCCGCCCAAGCCGCGGTGAAATCCAACGACGGCTTCCCCCCCATGTTGGCTACGTTGATGAATGATCCCTACGATGCCGTGCGTTACATTGCCCAGAAGTCACTGCGCACCTTGCCCGGCTATCAGGATCTCAAATTCGATTACGTCGGTCCGGAAGTTGACCGCGCCCGCGGCATCGAAGAAGTGCTCCGAAGATGGCAGAACAGTTCGCCGCAAAAGGGGCGCTCCGACCTCCTGATCAACGCGGGAGGCACCCTCGACCAGTCGGCCTTCAATCGGCATTTGCAGGCTCGCGACACGCGGCCATTGCATTTGCTGGAATAATCTCAACGGTGGTCCAACAGCTTCTGCAACTCGCCCTCCGCGGCGGTGCCTGATCGCGCTCCTTGGCGGGCTGATTTGACGCGTTTCAACGCGTCCTTCGGTGAATTCTCCTTGCCCGAAAGAATCAACCAGGCCGCCACGCTCAAGGCGCTCCGTCCCAAGCCCAAACCGCAAACGACGAGCACCGGTTTGCCTTCTTCCCGCGCAGCTTGGATTTGCTCAGCGACCCGCTCGAGGGCCGTGGCATTCGGCACGACCAGGTCCAACATCGGTACGCGTTCATGCGTTCCACTGAGTGGTTTCCGACGGCGATGTTCGCAGGTGCAGTCGATGACGTTTCCCTCCCACTGTTTGATGTCGGGAATACGGCCGATCCAGACACCGGGAACCACCTCCGACGGCGGGAAATTGTCTCGCCACCAGATGCGCCGGGACCAGGTCAATACTTCGAGCCAAGGCAATAGTATGATACGGGCTGGAATCGAAGGACCGGCCTGTCGCGGCTGGCAGATGCGACTGCCCAAACCGAGGTAACCGGCGGCGGCGAACAACATGCTCGTTGCCGGCCAGAGGAGGAGCAACCAGCATGAACGCAATTCGCACGCGAGCCACACCAGGGAAATGGCACCGATCCCGTATGCTGCCGCGAGGATTCGGCTCCGCTTGGTTGGCACGATGCCACAGCTCGGTACGTGCACTTCGTCAATCAGATACATCACCAAGGTGCCGAGCAGCGCGCCCCCAAACACATCGATCAGGTGATGCTGATGCACGAGCACGGTCGAGACGCCGATCAGCGCGAACCACAGATGAAATCCAATACGCCACCAACCGGTCAGGTGTCTTGCGTAGGTCCAACGCAGGATCACCGCGAAGGCAACGTGCAGGCTGGGAAAGAGATTGTGCGGCTTGTCGAAGCTGAACAGCGCGGAGTAGAGCGAGGTCCAGATGCCGTGCTCATCCCGGCGTTCGAATCCGAGGCTGAGCGGATAGACCATGAACACGATGCCGGCGATCGCCACGGCGGTAAACGTGCGCCAAGTCAGGATCTTCAATTCCGCCCGGGTGGTGCAAAGGAGGAAACCACCGACGTAGAGAATGTCGATCGACCAGTACGGCAGGATCATCCACGGGAAGATGGGAATGTTCAGTTCCCATTCAGCATACCAGGTGGGTGGGGTCGGGCCCGTGGTCGCGAGATGATTGGTGGCGTTGTAGACAAGGAAGAACCAGGCACCGGTCCACGCGGCGGCGATCGCCTTGCTCCAGAAGCCGGGCTGATCTTCCTTGCTCACTTTGTTTTGCGGGCAACGCTGACGGTGAAGATCCCCCACGGATCGCTGAAGGTCTGCATCTTCTCAAAACCGATCTCCGCAACCAGCGCATCGATCTCCGCTTGGGGACGGCAACGCATGACCCAAGGATCACCGTCGCGATTGGGCAGCACGCGGGCGATGAATTCGAGTTGGGGATGCCAGGGTTGATTGGTGTAGATGAAACAGCCGCCATCCGGCAGTGCCTGATGAATGCCCCGGATGCTTCGTTGGATCATGGCATTGTCGGCGAAGAGCTCGTAGACGCCACTGGCAACGGCCACATTGATCGACCCGGAAAGCTTGGCCAGATCGTCGGTGTCAAAGGCGTCGCCGCTCTCGTAGCGCATCACGTCGCAGTTCGTCTGCTTTGCCAGTTCACGACCCTCCTTGAGCCCCTGTTCGTCGCGATCGCGGCCGATGGCGGAGATCTTGCCCCCGTAACCACGGACGAAATCCAGCAGGTAACGGCCGGGGCCACTGGCGATGTCCACGACCTTGACCTCGTCGTCTGGCTGGAGGGAGGCGGCTTTCGCGAGGGCACGCTGCATGTTCTTCCCGCGCTTGCGAATACCGCGCCAACCGACGCTGTCGAGATAGATGCGATCGATCAGCTTGCCAAGCGGCGTGATCCCTTTGGCTTGATCCTGGTAAACGTGATCCAGCGATGAGCCGGAGTCGAAGCCATGTTTCCATCCAATCGCAATCCCCTTCGAGAGCGATCCAGGTAAGTGCATCGAGAGACGCGTAAGGAGCCAGAACCAGCGTTTCGGATTCACGATGGACAATTTCGTGGACAGCTTCTCCGCGCGGGCGACGTTGACCGCGGTGATCAGTGGGTCTACGCCGTCGTCGGCTGGTAGCGACCAACGCTCCGTCAGAAACGTGCGAACAACCCCCAAGGTGTTGTGCCGCGAAGTCTCGTGAAACACCGCGTGAAAGGAGCCGGGGATATCGTGCCGCTGTTTGCAACGACTGCCGAGATTGGCGAAGAACTGGTCCTGTACGAAATTGTCGACCACCCAGTCCGAGCTGGCCTGCAGCATCAGAATCGGCGTGGCAATGGTGTGGGCGTCCGCCACCACGCGTTCCGCCGCGGATGCGATTTCCACCAGGATGCGATTGGAAATATCCCGCGTGATTGACTCGTCCGCGTCGTAGACCCGTGCCTGTTCGGCATCGTGTGTCAACAGTTTGCCCTTCACGTAGCTGGAGATCTTGGCGCCCGGATGAATCTTGTTCAGCAGCCGCAATCCCGGCAGGGCGAAGGGAACGTAGAGTCGCACGCGCAGGGCAGGGGTGGCCAACACCAGGGCGCGAATGCCCGGGTTTAGATCGTGCACCCAACACGACGCGACTACAGCCGCCACGCTATGTGCCACCACGCACACGTTGTTCATCGGGATCTTCAGTTCCGTAGTGAGGCCGCGAACGAACGCGTCCATGTCCGTCACCAGATTCGCAAAGCCGTTCGGGGCAAAGCCGCGTTTGCCGGGCGACTGTCCGTGACCGCGCGCATCCCACGCGACCACGTGCACATCCGGCAGATCGAGCGCCTCCACCAATTCCTGCATCCGTCCCGAGTGCTCGTGACCGCGATGAAACAGGAACAGGATGTGATCGGATTCCTTCGCTGGTTTCCAATGGCGGTAGAACAGCTCTCCACCCTCCCAGGTGAACTTCTTTGCTTCTGGTTTCCGGTTCATAGTTTGTCCTGATGTTCGACGATCCAATCGCCGTAATAACGCATGAGGTGAAAGAACACCGGGGCCGAGATGGCCAAGCCGTCAATCCGATCCAGGATCCCACCGTGACCGCCCAGCATGGAACCATAGTCCTTGATCCCTGCATCCCGCTTGATTGCCGACATGATGATGTCCCCGGCAAAGCCCAATACTGAGATGGCCACCCCGAAGCCGGCGGCCTGGAGGGCAGTGAAAGGAATCAACCACGCCAACAACACGGCCATGCCCGCACTGCTTGCAACCCCAC
This sequence comes from Limisphaerales bacterium, assembly GCA_049601855.1. Taxonomy (GTDB): domain Bacteria; phylum Verrucomicrobiota; class Verrucomicrobiia; order Limisphaerales; family JAYPXF01. Next base: position 4,228 of record JBMYQZ010000521.1, read on the forward strand.
CGAGAAAACCTTCCCACTTCTTTTTCGGACTCAGGTGCGGCGTGATCTGATGACGTCCCAGCGATTTGCCCCACAGGTATTGGCAGACGTCGTTGCCCTGGCTGATGATGAGCAGGAAGAGGATGAATTCACCATGATCATGCCGAAACAAGCCTCCCGAGAGCAGATTC
>JBMYQZ010000522.1:0-4388 GCA_049601855.1 Limisphaerales bacterium
GTCGGTTTCCCACCAGCGGTTGTTTTCATTGTCCCAGGAGCCGTTGCCGTTCTGGAGATTGATAATCCGGCGGGTGAGGTCGGTGCGCCAATTGATCTTGGTGCCATCCTTCGCGGTGAGTTGTCCGACGTTGGCGGTCGTCAGGGCCTTGGTGATCAGTTGGAAATAGTAGTAGAGACCCTGTTGCCCCATACCGGGGTTTTCCGTGAGCGTGTAATTGTTCCCAAGCCAATCAAGAACAGATGTGACGCGGGGGTCTTTCGGATTGAGATCCGCGTAAACGTAGCTGAGCAGGCCGGCGTAACTGGCGCTGCCATAGGAACGTAGTGAGACGCGTCCAGTGATGGAGTTGGTAACGTTCCCGGCTTGGCTGAATCCCGGGTAGTAATGGAAGCCCCCGAGATTTGCGGCGTCGCTGGCGACATTGGTTCCCTTGTTATGGGAGGGGAGGTTCTGGCAGTTTTGCAGGAAGGAGATGGCCGCGCTCCAATCCAGCTCCTTGGGTTTCGTTTTTGCGTCGGCGACGAGATGGCGGGTGTGATAGATCGCTTCCAAGGCGAGCAGGGAATTGTTCAAGTCGGAATGGGGGTAGCGACGTCCATAACCGATGCCGCCGTCGTACGGGGTGTCGAGTTTGCCTTTTACCCCCAGATCGTTTTGTAGTCCGACGAGGTATCCGCGAGCCGTGCGGAGCGGGGAGTCGAATTCGCTGCGACCGGCCGTCAGCAATCCCATCATGGTGACCGCGGTGTTGTAGTTGGCGTACCCTTCAACATAGAAACCGCCATCGTCTTTTTGGGTGCTCAGGAGGTGTTGGTAGGCCTTGTGCATCCCGTCCGTCGGCTGGGCGCGGTACTTGTCTTCCGGGTGGCCGTGCAGGGCGGTCAAGGGCAGGGCAGTGAGCGCGGGATACTTCGCGTCAGACCACCAGCCTTTTTCATTCTGCTGCTGGAGCAGAAATTCCGAGCCGCGATCAATGGCTCGTTTGACTTCGAGCTTGAGCGAAAGGTTTCTCCGGGTTTGAGCGTCGGCTGAAGCGACAACAAGCCAGGCGGCAAGGGCCAAAATGAGTCGTGAGGTCATGCTGTTTTATGGACGAGGTTTCGTGGCTTTCGTTTCAGGATTCTTCAGCACCTTGACGGTGATCGTGGCCGGCCATTGTTCCGGCGGGAGCAGTTCCTCTCGAACCAACCACGCCGAATCCCGGTCCCGCTCAGGGTGCGGGCTGTTGAAGACCGCGCCGGCATCGGTGACGATGGACATGATGGATCCCTCAATCTGCGCGATGAAGACTCCATCCCAGACCACCGAACCGCTGAAGGTCCAAGGCCCCGGTTGCATGAACTGCTTGGCCTTCTTGTTGTAGAGCAGGGTTTCCATCCGATGCGTGACGTTGGTGCCGTCGCGTTTCCATTGGGCCGAGACTTCCACGGGTTGACCGGGAATGGGGGGCGTCTTGTCCAGATACAGGTCGGCATTGCTCACCGGCCCGGATGGCGGTGCGTTGGTGAAGAAAGAGACATCCACGCCTTTGGCCCCGAGTAGGAGCATCGCCACTTGAATGTGATAGGGCGGAACTCTCGTGGAAAAAATGCTCTCGTGCGTTTTGCCTGTTCGGTGAACAAGCAGGTATTCGACCAAGCCGTTCGTGATATTGACGTTGGCGGGAAAGGTGATGCTCCGTTGGTTCTTCGACAGTCGAATGTCGCCGACCTGCCATTCGCCGGGTTTGAGTTCTCGAATCTTGGGGGGAGGCGTTTCCTTCGGTTGCGGCGGCAACTCCGCGCCACCTACGCAGAACGGCAGAAGCAACAACCAACCCAGTCTGTAAAATCTCATCGACACTGCCGGCACTTTTCCCGCTGTGAGCAGTCTGTGCAACTGCGAAACGACTGGGCGTCCCGAGTCATTGGACAATTTGTTTGAATCCCCGTGATCCACTAACTAGCGTGAATCACGAATTCATGAGCAACCAACCCCTGACCGCAGCGGAAATTTCAGACTTGGTCTCCGATCTGCACCGGCTCTCACGAAATCTCTGGTGGACCTGGAATCAACAGCCCCAGGAACTCTTCCAACACCTTTCGCCCCGCGCCTGGCAGAATCTCTATCACAACGCCGCGGCGGTCTTGCATGAGGTCTCCGATTACGAATTGCGAAGCCGGCTGCAGGATCCGGAGTTGGCAGGGAGGTGCCGCAGTGTCATCTCGGAATTCAATGAGTATCTCGACCGCAAGGATACGTGGGCGGCAAAGAACGCTCCCGAACTGGTCGAGCAGCCGGTTGCGTATTTCTCGGCCGAGTTCGGCTTTCACGAAACACTCCCGGTGGCCGCCGGGGGATTGGGAGTGTTGGCTGCTGACCATGCGAAGTCGGCCAGTGACCTCGGCATTGGCTTCTATGGTGTCTCATTATTTTACCGAGAAGGCTATTTTCAGCAGTCCATCAATCACGAGAATTGGCAGACCGAGTACTACAGCACGCTGAATCCGAAGAACCTCCCGATCGAACTCGTGTTGCAGTCGGATGGTTCACCCCTGAGCTGTTCAGTGAAGGTTGCCGACAGTCCCGTGAAGGTGACGGCATGGAAGACGGGAGTTGGGCGCGCCACGGTCTTGTTTCTCGATACCAATCACCCTGAGAACGACCAGACCTATCGTGATCTTACGCTGCGGGTTTACGGCGGCGACACCTCGACGCGGATCATGCAGGAGACGATTCTGGGCATCGGCGGGGTCCGGATGCTCAGGGCCATGGGCGTAAGACCTGGCGTCTTCCATATGAACGAGGGGCATGCGGCTTTTCTCACGCTCGAGCTCGCCCGCGAGAAAATCGCTGAGGGCGTGGACTTCAGCGCGGCATGGGAAGCTACCCGGCAAGAGTGTGTCTTCACGACCCACACGCCGGTGGAAGCGGGACACGATCGCTTCTCTCCGGATCTGATTTCCTACGCCGCCGCCAAGTTTACCGAGAACCTGAAACTGAGCTTCGAGGAAGTAATGACGCTGGGCCGGGTGAATCCCGAAGACGAAAACGAACCGTTCTGCATGACCGTGCTCGCCCTCAAAGGCTCACGGGCCGCCAATGCCGTCAGCGAGTTGCACGGCGATATCAGTCGCCAGATGTGGCATGGGCTGTATCCGGATAATGATGTTGGCGAAGTGCCCATCGGCCATGTCACCAACGGCGTTCACGTCGCGGGTTGGATGAAGGGAACGGCCCGTGCTTTTTGGCGCAAGAAACTCAAGGTCGCCAGCGGTGAGAATAGCGGCAACACCTCCTTCTTCCGCGTCGACTGGGAGCAGGAGGTCAACGAACAAAGCTTTTGGGATCGCATTGCCGACCCGGATTTTATCAGCGACGAGGAACTCTGGGCCTTTCGTTTTCATCTCCGCCGCGAATTGGTCGAGTTCTGTCGTCGCCGGCTGATGATCCAAGGGCAGCGTCAATCGATGGGGGATTACATCGCCTACGACTCATTGATGAATCCGAATGCACTTACGATCGGCTTTGCCCGTCGATTCGCCACCTACAAGCGCGCGCCGCTGATCTTCGACCGCTTTGAGGAAATCGTCAGCTTGGCCAAGGACAAGGAGCGCCCAGTGCAGTTCCTCTTTGCGGGCAAGGCGCATCCACGCGATGACGCCGGGAAGCGTTTCATCCAGAAGATCCTTCACCTCAGCAAATACAGCGACCTGAAGGGCAATCTGTTCTTCCTTGAGAACTACGACGTCCACATCGCCCGCCAAATGGTCTCCGGTTGCGACGTCTGGCTGAATAATCCACGAAGGCCGTTGGAGGCTTCCGGTACCAGCGGCATGAAAGCGGTGGTCCACGGGTGCCTGAATCTTTCCATCCTCGATGGCTGGTGGCGCGAGGGATACAACGGCGAGAATGGTTTCGCCATCGGCCACGACTCTCACCCGAACGACATCGATGAACAGGACCGCGCCGACAGCGAGAACCTGTACCATACGCTGGTCAACGAGGTCGTGCCCTGTTTCTACAACCGCGACGCAAATGGCGTGCCCCGCGAGTGGATTGCGAAGATCCGCAACGGATTCCGCACCATGGCAGCTCGCTTCAACACCTGGCGCATGGTCAAGGAATACGCGAAACACTATTACCAACGTTGATTTGAAATCTCTCATCGACATCAAGAACCTCAATCGCGAGGAGATCACTGAACGGCTCAGTGCATGGGGGGAGAAGAACTATCGCATCGAGCAGTTGTTAAGCTGGCTCTATGAACAGAACGTCTCCAACTGGGACGCTATGTCAAATCTCCCGAAGAAGCTGCGCGATCGCTTGGCTAACGAATTCACTCTGCATTCTCACGGGTTGGTAACGAAACAAGGTTCCCGGGACACGACGCAGAAATTCCTCTG
>JBMYQZ010000523.1:0-4384 GCA_049601855.1 Limisphaerales bacterium
CTACGCGATTATCTCACCGATCTGTTTCCGATCTTGGAACTCGGTACCAGCGCCAAGATGCTCTCCATCGTGCCGCTGATGAATGGCGGCGGCATGTTCGAAACCGGCGCCGGCGGTTCCGCCCCGAAACACGTCCAACAGTTTCAGGCCGAGAATTATCTCCGCTGGGATTCCCTCGGTGAATTCCTCGCCCTCGCCGTCTCCCTCGAACATCTCGGAGACAGCTTCAACAATCCGAAGGCCAAGATCCTCGGCGCCGCCCTCGACCAGGCCACCGAAAAACTTCTCACCGAGAACAAGTCCCCGACGCGACGCCTCGGCGGCATCGACAACCGCGGCAGCCACTTCTACATCGCGCTCTACTGGGCCGAAGCCCTGGCCGCCCAGGAAGACGATGCAGATTTGAAAGCCTACTTCGCTCCTCTCGCCGAACAACTGGCCACGAACGAACAGAAGATCGTCGACGAACTCATTGGCGTGCAGAAGACCGTCGTCGACACCGGTGGTTACTACCAACCCGACGATGCCAGAGCTGCCGCCGCCATGCGCCCCAGTGCGACGATGAACGGTATCATTGGTCAGGGCTGACCGGATTCATACAAGCTCCGGTCGGTGTGTCCATTGTGGCAGCTCGGTGACTACGCATAATCCGTGTGCGCACTGAATCATGAATCTCACCGAACACCCTCACCGCCGTTGGAACCCACTCCGGGGGGAGTGGATTTTGGTTTCACCCCATCGCACCAAGCGGCCGTGGCAGGGCCAGACGGAGGCGGTTGCCGAATCCCGTCCGTCGCACGATTCGGGTTGTTACTTGTGCCCGGGCAATGAGCGGGCCGGGGGCGTGCGCAATGATGCGTATGAGGACGTCTTCGTTTTCCAGAACGACTTCGCCGCACTCTTGCAGGAACGGGCCGAGGAATCGGATTCCAACGACGACCTCTTTCGCGCGGATCCTGTGAGCGGTGAATGTCGCGTGATTTGCTTCTCGCCGCGCCACGATCTGACGCTCGCGCAGATGCCGCCCCAGGATATTCGTCGCGTGGTGGATCTTTGGGCCGAGCAATCCGCCGATCTCGGACAGCGTTGGAAGTGGGTGCAGGTCTTCGAAAACAAGGGGGCTGCCATGGGCTGTTCCAATCCGCATCCGCATGGACAGATCTGGGCGGGGGATTTCCTGCCCAACGAAGTGGCACGCGAAGACGAATCGCAGGCGACGTACTTCGACAAGCATGACTCCCGACTGCTGCTCGACTATGCCGAGCGCGAGTCGGGCGGTGAACGCGTCGTGGTGGAGAACGACCTCTGGCTGGCGGTCGTCCCCTACTGGGCCACGTGGCCTTTCGAGACCCTGCTGCTTCCGAAGCATGATCTTCGTCGCCTGGAGAGAATCGAAGCTCCCGCTCGCGATGCCTTGGCTGAGGTACTCAGTGCTTTGCTCATCCGCTACGACAATCTCTTCCAGTGTTCGTTTCCCTACAGCATGGGTTGGCACGGCGCGCCCGATGGTGGAGATGCCGCGGAACACTGGACTCTGCACGCACACTTTTATCCGCCGCTATTGCGCTCGGCATCCGTGAGGAAATTCATGGTCGGCTACGAACTCTTCGCCGAGGCCCAACGCGACCTCACTGCCGAACAAGCCGCGGCACGTCTGCGCGAGTCCGGCGCCGTGCATTATTCCGAACGTTGACCTCTGTTATTCCAAGAGCGGACTCGCCGGCGCTTCCCTCTCTGAACCTTGCGGGATCTCAGTGGCAAGGTTCAACGACCGGATTCATACAATGTCCGCTCGCGCTGCCAATTGTAGCTGTCTCGCTTGCGCACATAATTCGGCGCAAGTCATGAGATTACTGTTGTCCCTCTGTTTCGCCTCTCTTGCGGTCTTCTCGACTTCGGCTGCACCGCCGATTGTCGACGACTGGAAATACTCGTTCCGCCAACCAGCCAACGGATGGGAAAAGCCCCGGTTTGATGACTCGGCTTGGAAGCATGGTTCTGGTGGCTTTGGAATCCCTGGCACGCCCGGCTCACGAGTGGGGACTCATTGGGCCACGAAAAACATCTGGCTGCGCAAACGCGTGAACTTGAAATCCATCCCGGCCAAACCCGCCCTGCTGATTCATCATGACGAGTCCACGGAGGTGTTCATCAATGGTCTCGAGGTCGCGGCTTTCACGGGCTACACGACGAAATTCAAGGTGGTCCCGATTGACTCCAAGGCCATCAAGGCAGGTGCCAATTTGATTGCTGTGCATTGCAATCAGACCGTTGGCGGACAATTCATCGACGTGCACCTGGTGGATGCAAACAACGTGCCCGAGCTTCCCCAAGCGAAGCGGGGCACCAAGCCGTTCATCTCGCAGCTGATCACGAAATGGGGCGAACGGGTGACCCCGAAGAACGCGTGGACCGAGTATCCCCGACCACAACTCCAGCGCGACAACTGGACGAACTTGAACGGCGAGTGGGACTACGCGATTACGTCGGCGAAGCAAGAGAAAGCTCCGAAGAAGTGGGCCGGTAAGATTCTCGTTCCCTTCAGTTTGGAATCGGGATTGAGTGGCGTGCAGCGTCTGCTGGATGCGTCCGAGGCACTCTGGTACCGCCGGAGCTTCACCACGAAACGCGATGCCAAGAAACGCCTGATGCTAAATTTCGAAGCGGTCGATTATCGCTGCGAAGCGTTCGTGAACGGCAGGTCGGTCGGAAAGCACCAAGGCGGGAATACGCCGTTTTCTTTCGACGTCACCGGCGCGCTGCAGAATGGTGCCAACGAGTTCATCCCCGTCTTGTTCGAGTCTCATTTCCATGATCCCACGGCCCAACTGACCATTCAGCCGCATCGTCGTGAAGCAGATCCACGTTCCGGAAAAGTGGCGTACCAACTCGTTGTTGGTCATCTTTACCGGAACCGCCTGAAGCGTCTGAATGCGGTTCTCCAGGTTCATGACCCTCATTATGGCCATTTCGGTTTCCGGCGTGAGTGACTGCTCCGCACTGGTTGAGTCGGGCGCTTTTTCCGAGGATTCCTGGGCGACGGCAACGAAAGAAAGCGCGCCAGCCAGCAGGCCGGTCATCGTTGTGAGTTTTGAGAGGTTTGATTTCATCAGTCGTATTCTGCGGGATAGAACATCAGCGGGGTGTTTGGCGGATCGCCAAGGTTGGCGCAGGCAGCACGTCGTGCCGACGACTGGCAAACCCATGCACGAGCGTTCCGCTTTCCGTGGCCTTCGTATCACGAACAATCTTGAGCGTGATTTCTGAGCCAGCTCGTTCGAGAAGAAATCTCTTCAACGCGTCGGATCGAACCTGAAACCGGCCTTTCTGAACACCCTGTGGGACCGTGAAGAAGCCGAGGCGGATCTCCTTCGGCGTGCCGGGAAAGTCGCCATTGAGGATCGACTCATCCCAATCCGGAACCTCACCCACCAAGCCGTAGACACTGAACGACGCGTCCGGGAGATGCGAGGCCAGGCCCCAACCGGTCGGCGCGAAATGGAGCAACAATTCAGCCTCCTCAATGTGATTGGGATCGATACCATCCAAAACAAAACCCAGATAGGAAACCCGATTGGCCTGACCGCGCGCCTTTTTCAAGTAGAGCAACACCTGGGATTCATGCCCGCGCACCCGCCCGGTGTAGGCGTCCTTGCTCGTTTCCAGCAGCGTCCAATCCGGACCGTAGCTGAATTGGCTGACCGGAATGGTGCGAGTTTCCGGCGCGGTCTCATCCGTCGCTTCGCCGAGCGTTTCGCCCGTCACGGTATTGCGTTGCCCCGTCTTCAATTCGACGACGCGATCGGACGCCGCATACTCGACCTGAACCCGACCTTCAATGACCTGCGTGTGGGTTTCACCCGTGCCTTCGTGGACGCTGACCGCGAAACGCGTGCCGTAATCCACCACGTCAGCGGAGGGCGTCTTGACGCGAAATCCCAAGGCCGAATCCGGGATATCCGAAACGACCGTGCCCTTCCTCAGTTCGCAATTCATCGGGTCCTTCAGAATCAATGTCGCCGGCCCTTCGAGCGTCACCTCGGCGCCCGAGTCGAATCGCAAGGTCGCCAGGCCCTCGACCAAGCGCAACGTTCCCTCGCCCAAGCGACTTCCATCGGCCGTCTGCAAATCGCCGCTCTTCCATAACGCGGCGTGGGTCTGTTGCAAGGTGGCAAAGGTCCGATCGACCGGCTGTCGCGGCCAGAGGAACACGGCCAGCAACGCGGCAATCGCCGCCGCGAGCGGCAGACTCCAAAGACGTTTGATGTTCGGCGAAGGGCGCGATCGTTCGATCCGCGCCATGACCGCATCTTCATCCGGAACGCTCACCACAGCCTCCGGGGAAAGCCTTTCCTCCAACTTCAGCCAACGCGATTCCCCTTGT
>JBMYQZ010000524.1:0-4378 GCA_049601855.1 Limisphaerales bacterium
ACGGATCGCTTTGTCAAGCCGCCGGCCGCCGCGTCCAAGCCGAAACCGGCCGCCGTTTCACCCAAGCCTGCGCAAGAGACCAAATCCAAACCAGTGGCGAAGCCAAAGGCAGGGGACAAACCCAAAGCCGTCGCCTCACCCAAGGCCTCTAAACCGAAGGCCGCCACCAAGCCGGCTCCGTCCAAGCCGGCGCCGAAATCCAAGTCACCGGCCAAGGATGCCAAGCCGAAACCCAAGCCAAGCACGAAGCCGAAAAAGCCCGCCGCCACCAAGGAAACTCCCAAACGACGCAAAACGGTTCCCAAGGGCAAATGGACTCATGATCTGAGACTCGGCCTTGATCAGCGATTCAGCATCGTCGACCAGACCACCTTTCACACCCGTCTCAAGAGCCGTTACACCCGAGGCGTGTTCAAGGCCCAGTCGGACTTTAGCTATTCCTACGGGGAAACGGAAACCACCACCACTGCGGATCGATTCAAAGGCCTGCTCAAGGCGGACGTTACCATCAAGAAGGACCTTTACCTCTATGGCAACGGCACCTCGAGCTTCGACCTCGTCCGACGGATCAAACGGCGTTGGGAGTTCGGTGTCGGCGCCGGTTATCGAGTGCTCAAGGATCGCGAATTCCTGATCAAAGGGTCCAAGCTCGCCGTGGATCTGGAGACGGGTGCGGAATACCAGGAACAGAAATCCACTCGCGACGTCAGCAGCCAAACCTACCTTTGGCGTCTCGGCCAGAGCGCCACCTGGCAGGTGAACAAGGATCTGAAGGTCTCCGCGGAATTCGATTTCTTTCCACGGATCGGCGAGTTGCCCAGCCATCGTTATCGGAGCGAGGGTAATATCGCCTATCGTCTGTTGAAGACTCTCTCGTTGAATTTCACTGTACTCGCCGAGGCCTACCCCGAAACCTTGCAGGACATCGAACCAGATGATCTTCAATTCCGGACCTCGCTTGGTTGGACCTTTTAGGGCACCGTTGCGCTGGGACATGAAGCTCTACGCCATCGGTGACATTCACGGTTGTTTCGACGCGCTGGAAGCGTTGCTGCAATCCGTCGATCCGCAGCCCGAAGATACGGTTGTTTTCCTTGGCGACTATATCGATCGCGGACCCGACAGCCGTCGTCTCCTCGACTGGCTGTGCGGTGATCATTCCTTCAATACCACGTTCCTGCGCGGCAATCACGAGATCATGATGATGGAAAGCCGGCAGAATCCCTTGCTCTTCCAAGACTGGATGCTATGCGGTGGTCAGGCCACGCTCGAATCCTACGGTTGGAACGGACAGCTCAAGTGGGCCGGCCTCGTCCCGGATAAACATTGGAACTTTCTCGAGACCACCCACTCCTACCTGGAGACCGATGACTTCATTCTCGTCCACGCCAACGCCGTTCCCACTCTCGACATGGCCCGGCACGACGATTTCCAACTCTACTGGGCAAAATGCCACCACCTCGCCGAGCACAAGAGCGGCAAGCGAGTCATCGTCGGCCATACCCGCCAGACCAGCGGCCACCCGCGCGAATGGGAGGGCGGCGTTGGCATCGACACCGCCGCTGTCAGCGGCCAATGGCTCACCTGCCTCGAACTGATCAGCGGCGAATACCTCCAAGCCAACCAAGCCCGGAAAACCCGCAAAGGCTCCCTCGGCATCTGGTGACCGAGGCAGTTCGCCGTTGAACCGGTAGCGAGGTCGCGTAGGTTTCCCACAGGCCATGATACTTGCGGAGGTAGTTCATCACACCACGACTACGGTGACCCAGACCGGGATTGGGTTTGGTTCGGTCTTGGCAATCGTTTGCTCCTGGGATCGGAATCGATCGATCCTGTGGGCGATCTTGGCCGGGCTGTTTTCGTGGATTTACGTCATCTACTTTGCGATTACCCGCGAAGAGCCGGATCCACCCCGACCGCGTTACTGAGCGATGATCAATGATGTCGTACTTGTGAAGTTGGCGGGCCTTGCCATTGGCGTTGCGGGGTTTCTCATGTTGGCGTTGCCCGTGTTACTGCTCGTTTGGCTGATGTGGTTCTTTGCCGTGATGCGCCGGGAGACAGGTGAAGAGCCGCAACAACGCTTTCGACGAATCTCGACAATCACTTTTGGGGACGGATTTGCTGTTTGCGGATTGATGGCCTTCGCGTTGAATCACTCACGAACGGTTCTGAACTATTGAAGACAGGTGATCAGTCATGAAGAAGATGAATCAAACGAGTTCATCCGCGACTGAATTTGCCGGAATCCAATTGGAAACGTTATGCCATGGGAGATGCCATCGAGGTCGTTACCCTGCCGAATGACAGCACTCCCCACTATCGCGAGGGTATCTTCGCTTCGGACGGCAATTTCGCCTTTGACCAGGCCCTGCTCGTGGTGGAGAGCTACCTGATCCGTTTGGGGCTCCTCTTTGTCTTCTTGGCGATCGCGATGATCATCATGGCGATCCGAAAAAAACGTCGGGCGCTATCGCCGCAGTGATTCAGAGTCCGGGTATTTGGTGGAGGGCTTTTTCAAAATGGTTGGCCTGGCGCCAGAAGCCGAGGTCGTTGGGATGAGAGCTGTCGACCGTGCCGTCGTGGTCGTCGCCGAGCATGTTTTTGCCTTCGAGGTAATAGAGTTTTTTCACGCCGGCCTCTTTCAGGTTTTCGTAGGCGGTCTTGAGGGCGGCTTGGCTAGTTTCGTTGCGTTTGCGTTTGGCAGAGATGAGGTGTGAGTCGCTATAATTGCGATCTTCGACGAGGAGGATGGGAGTATCAGGACGCTTCTCGCGGAGGAATTTGACCAGCGGCTCGGTGCGCGCGGCCGTGGTCTTGGCGTCGATGTTGGGCAGGCAGTCGATGATGTAGACGGCGGCATCCACCTCGGCGATGAGGCGGGCGACTTCGATCTCCATACGGCCGTTTCCGGAGAAGCCGAGATTGACGATTGGGCGACCGAAACGGCGACCGAGCATGGCCGAATGTGTCATGCCAGGACGTGAGGCGCAGGCTCCGTGCGTGATCGAAGTGCCGTAGAAGAGCAGCGGCTTGCGCTTGCTTTTCGGATAGGCAGGAGCCTTGGTGATCTTGCTGGAATCGGGAATGCCGATCTCGAGTTTCCTGACGCCATTGTAGAGCGGCAAGTAGACGAGGTATTCGCGGCTGACGGCGGGGATGGCATTGATCAGCGTGGACGTGTTGATCGGATACTTGGTCGGTCGACCGTTGGCGACCCAACGCCATTTGCCATCATCACCCTTCACATAAAGATCGAGGCCGCTGACACCAGTGGCGGGCATGTGTGGCATATCGAGCCCGGCATCCTTCAATTCCCAACGCGCCTGGATCGTTGTGGCATCGCTCGTGAAGCGCACAGCCATGCCGGCGGAATCGCGACTGAGATTCCACACGGCTGTGCGCACCAGCTTCTTCGCGCGGGCCGGCAGACGATCGTAGAAGACCTCGGTGTCATCAAAAGCCCGGCCTTCGATACCGAAATCTTTCATGTCATGCCATTTGATCTTTGCGGCTGAGACGTTTGCGAGCAGCGATAGGAGGAGAGCCAGGGCGGTGAGCTGTTTCATGGGGGCAAGTGATAGCAAATCCGCAGGCGGCGAACAGCGTAATTGGGGGGGGGGCTGCGAGTTTCCGCCTAGTGCAGCTGGGGTGGGTGGTCTGATGGTGCGGATGGGGTTGCGGTGGAAGAGTGAAAGCCAGCACGTGTTCCCGAATTGGGAGCGCAGGTATTTCGCAAACATGAAGACATCCATCGCGATCATGCGGTCATGGTTCACACGACCGATCTCTCGCCCGTTTCTTTGGGGTGAGGCGGGACTGCTGCTGGTGGAAGCTCCAAGCGGCCTAGGTACTCACCCTACGCCACGCTCCTATGTCTTTGCGATTTTGAGAAGGGCATCGTGAACGCCCAACAGGCCGCCAATGGTACGCTGGGCCTCGTCCTCGCGCTGCAACCTGGTCAGACAATCCCGGCGGGTCGGCAGGCCCTCGTTGAACTCACCTTCAACGTCGCTGCCAACGCCGCAGCGACGGCCCTGATCGACCCCAACAGTTCGCCGGTTCTCGAGGAAGTGACTGATGTGAATGCCCGTCGATTGCCCGCGCTCTTCGTCGGTCGGAGTTTCCCCGTGCAACTTCCCGTGGGCTTTGGATCCACCGGTGTCGAAATCGCCGATGGCCAACCTCGCTTCACCTTCGGCAACAGCGACGGTACGGCAGTCACCGCCGATCAATTGAACAATCTCGAAGTCTACGCCACCAGCAACCTCGGTGGTAGCTGGACGCGTCTCGAAAACGCCCTGCAACTGGTCAACGGCCGCGTCCGGATTGTCGACCCCGCCGCCAACAACGGACTTCGCTTCTATCAGGTGCGCCG
>JBMYQZ010000525.1:0-4376 GCA_049601855.1 Limisphaerales bacterium
CACGTCCGCTGCTACCGAGTCTTTGCGCAGATTCTTGGAGCGCGGAATTTATTCCGCATCAACGCAATCTCTGCGGGAGCAATCGAATAACCCAGTGCGTTCGGTGCTCCCATCGTTGAAGCGGAATGAATTCCGCGCTCCGTTCGTTGCGGCTTCGCCGCGCTGTCGGGCCTTCAGCCCGATCGTCCTATCCACTCCTTTCGCCTCATGAAAAAACTCCTCTCCATTCTCATCGTATTCACCTTCATCGCCACGTCCGCCGCCCAGATACCGGCGGGCTATAGTCTCGTGACCGTCCCCCTGCCCCGCGGCGCGGTCACTGTGCTCGGGCTCTGTCACAAACCGGACGGGACGCTCGCCATCGTCACTTGGGAAGGCGAGGTCTGGGAATACCGGGACAAGGAATGGACGCGCTTCGCGGAGAATCTGATGGAGCCCAACGGCATCTATTGGGACGCGAAGGAGAAGGCCTACTACGTCGCGCAGAAGCCGGAATTGACCCGACTCGTCGACACGAACCTCGACGGCAAGTGCGACCGCTACGAGTGCGTCACCGACGCCTTTGGTTCCTCCGGCCGCTACCACGAGTATCACTTCGGTCCCGTCGTGGATTCGCTCGGTCGCAAATATGCCTCACTCAACCTCGCTGCCCGCGGCGACTTCACCGTTCCCGACGGCAAACCCCAGGGCAAAGGCGGCGGCAATATGTCCTACAACGCCCCTTGGCGCGGTTGGGTCTATCGCTCCGATCGTCCCGGTCACTTCCAGCCGCTCGCCTCGGGCTTTCGTTCGCCCTGCGGCATCGGCATGAGCCCGCAGGATGAATTGTTCATCACTGACAACCAGGGCGATTGGGTCGCCGACTGCTGCATGTATTACATTCGAGAAGGGAACTTCTACGGACACCCGGCTTCCCTTCCGGGACGGTCCGACTTCACGAAGGAGAAGGTCCGCTCAATGACCGCAAAGGACTTCGCCAAGATCCGCACGTTGCCCGCCATCTGGTTCCCTCGCGAAGTGATTGCCAACACCCCCGGCAGTCCGGTCTGGGACACGACGGGCGGAAAATTCGGGCCGTTCGAGAAACAGATCTTCATCGGCGATCAACGGCAATCGAACTACTACCGCAACGGCGTGGAAAAGGTCGACGGCGATTACCAGGGCTGGTGTGTTGATTTTCTCCGCGGAACGGAATCAGGCCCGGTGAAGATGTCCTTCGATGCCAAGGGGCGTCTCTGGTCCGCCCAAGTCGGCCGTGGCTGGTTCAGCAAAGGCGGCAAACGCACCGCGCTCCAATACGCCGAGTGGGACGGCAAAACGATTTCCTTCGCCATCCACTCCGCCACGCTCACAAAGACCGGATACAAGGTCACCTTCACCCAACCCCTCGGTGAGAAGATCACCCCCGTCGTCACGTCCTGGCATTATCACTACTACAGCACCTACGGTTCGCCCCGGGTTGATGAGAAGACGCTGCCAGTCTCCAACTTCACGCTTTCGAAAGACCGCAAAACAGCCTCCTTCGACATCCCGCTGACGGCGGAAAAAATCTACGCGCTTCAGTTCCCCGAACAGAAGAATGCCAAAGGAACGAAGCTCGATTTCGACACGCTTTTCTACACCGCCAACAAACTGCGTCCCGCCCGCGAACCCCGTCCCGGTCGGAACGTCGGCTGGGATCTCGTCGGCTCCGGCTGGACCCGCAATGACAAACGCCGCCCCGTTCCGCCCGTCGTGCCGCCTTTGCCGGCCAAAGATTGCGCCATCCCTGCCCCCGCCAAGGCCACCGTCCTCGACGCCAGGCAATGGACCAATCCGAACTGGAAATTCGACGCGCAAGGCGTCCTTTCCCGCGACAAGGGAAACAACTCCACCAAGACCGCCTATGGCAACGCTCGCATCCACCTCGAATTCCGTTTCGAACCCTCCACCGATCCCGCGTGGACCGGTCAGCTCTACGGCAACTCCGGCGTCTTCCTCATGTCCGGCTATGAACTCCAGGTCGTGAACAGCCACCAGAACCCGACCTTCGCCGACGGCACCTGCGGATCGATCTACGGCCAGCATCCCCCGCGGGTAAACGCCAGTCGCAAACCCGGCGAATGGCAATCCTACGACATCCTCATGAAAGCCCCCGAGTTCGCCCAGGACGGCACCGTCGAAGAACCCCTCCGCGCCACCATCTTCCACAACGGCGTCCTCATCCACGACGACGTCTGGGTCTACGGAGAAGTCGGCAAACCCTACAAGCGCCACGGCAAACGCCCGCTGATGCTCCAAGATCACAAAGGCACCGAAGTCTCCTTCCGCAATCTCTGGATCGTCCCCGATGTCGACTACGACAAATCACTTCCAAAGTTCCGCAAGAGCTTCGCCTCTGCCCCCACCGTTCTTGCGAACGTAAAACCGGAACCCAAACCTGATCGCGCCCCCATCACCATCCTCCCCGAAGGAATGGTCCGGGACATGGACAAAAACGCCGACATGATCATCACCCCCGAAGAATTTGTCGCCTACCGCGCCAAACAGTTCGACCCCGCCGACAAAGACAAGAACGGCTTCCTCGACGCCAAAGAATTCCCGCATGCCGGAGCCTTCCGCGGCGGCGACAAAAACAAGGACGGCAAACTCACCCGCGAAGAACACCTCAACATCTTCCGCGGCCAATTCCCCAACGTGGACGTCAACCGCGACGGCAAGATCACAGCGGCGGACAAAAAGAAGAACCGGAAATAATGAGGATCAGAGTATTCGAATCCCGTTTGGCGATCCTTGCGCTGTTGCTGGCGCTGAATATTTCGTCTGGAGCGGCCAGACGCCCAAACATTCTGCTGATCTTTTCCGATGATCACGCCAAGAAGGCGCTGAGCTGCTATGGCAACAAGGATATCCAAACGCCCGGACTGGATCGACTGGCCGATGGAGGCATGCGCTTCGACCACGCGCTCACGCCGAATTCGTTCTGCACGCCTTCGCGCGCCGTTGCGTTGACCGGGAAGTATTCGCACAAGAACGGGGTCACCAAACTGAACCAAATGTTCGACGGTTCGCAGCAGACCTTTCCCAAGCTGCTCCAGAAAGCCGGTTACGAAACCTCCCTGTTCGGCAAGTGGCACCTGTTGTCTCAGCCTACCGGGTTCGACCATTACTGCGTGCAGAAGATGCAGGGCAGACCCTTCGACCCGATCGTCTTTGAACCACGGCACAAATGGATTCTCTGGGGTAAGGAAACCCGTAAGACCTATCTGAAAGGTGGTCGCACAATCAAAGGCTACAACAACGACGTCATCACCACCGAAGCACTCGACTGGTTGAAAGAGAAACGCGACACCAATAAACCGTTCTGTCTGCTGCTCCATCCCAAACCGCCTCATGAGCCGTATACTCCGCCGATCGACTACGAGGACTTTCTCAAAGATGTCGTAATTCCCGAACCCGCCACGCTGCTTGACGATTACAAGGGGCGCACCCAGGAAGCGATTGCCGATCAGATGACGGCAAACCGAATCATCCTGAAACCAACCTTCAAAAAGCTCAGAGCTGATCTGAAAAAGAACAATCCAAAGATTACACACGATGAAATGACCCGTGCCCTCTACCAGGAATACATCAAGGGCTATTACCGGTTGGTCAAGTCAGTGGACGACAACGTCGCCCGCGTTCTGGATTACCTGGAGGAGAGCGGTTTGGGCCAGAACACCCTCGTCATCTACACCTCGGACCAAGGTTTCTCGCTGGGCGAACACGGTTTCTACAACAAGCAGTGGATGTACGAAGCGCCGTTGCACCAGCCGCTACTCGTGCGCTTTCCCGGTATCATCAAAGCCGGTACGGTTCACAAATCGATGGTCAATCACGTCGACCTCGCCCCGACCCTGCTGGACTTTGCCGGCCTTCCGATTCCAGAGGACATGCAGGGTCACTCCCTGAAACCCATCCTCGAAGGCAAGGCCAAGCAAGTCCGCGACGCCTCCTATTACCATTTCTACGAACACGGCAAACGGTTGCCAGAGATGATCGGCATCCGCACCGCCACGCACAAACTCATCCACTACCCAACGATGGACAAACGCCATCAGTGGGAACTCTTTGACCTGCTCAACGACCCCGAAGAAATGAAGAATCTGTACGGGGAACGCAAACACCGAGCCACGCGCGAGAATCTCAAAGGTGATCTACGTCAACTGATCAAGCAGCTCGATGACCCGGTCGAGGCTCCCGCCCTCACCGGCACGGGCAAACGCCTGGTTGCCAGACTGGATGCGGGAGCGATAAATCAAATCAGGTTTGAAACATTATCCAGCCGGTTTGAGACACCGGTAGGAATCCGGTCACAAATCGTTCCTGAGATTGGGCAGGTCGCGACAAAAAACTGA
>JBMYQZ010000526.1:0-4372 GCA_049601855.1 Limisphaerales bacterium
CGAATACTACCTGGTGGTTGGCCTGCTCTTTCCTCTCCTGGTTCATAAATCGGCCGCTGTCCGCCGGTCAACACTCGCTCTCTTCGTCCTCACCTGCATCCCGATCACCTCCGACAAGCATCTGCCCCACTACGCTCCGCTGTTTGCCCTTGGAATCATTGCCTTTCAGTTCCGATCCAACCTGATCGGATCGAGAGAGGCGACTATCTCCACGGTAGCGATCGCGTTCCTCGGTGTGACTGCCAGCAATCCACTGTTTATGACTGTGGGCTTGTTTTCGTTCGCGGTGATTCTTTGGGTCCGCACTTGTCCGAGGATCGTCGAGTTCTTCGGTCGGATCTCCTATTCCATGTACCTGTTGCATATCCCCATTGGCTCGCGGGTGATCAATCTCAGCATGAATTGGTCGCAGACCTTCGCCACCAAGCTCTTGGTCATCTTCGCCGCCTTCGCAGCGACAACCATTGGGGCCTATGTCTTCTATCGCCTGATCGAACTACCTTCCACGCGTTGGTCGAAACGATTCCGCTATCAGCGAGCGGGCGAGACTACCGAAACAGCGGATCCGACTGCTCCGTCAACCACTGCGGGTCCAACTTGAGAAGGGAGCGGTCGTAGGTCATGAGGCCGTTGACTTCGCCTTCAACGTCGGTGGTCTGGGTGTAAACGGCGGCGGCCAATCCCTTTTTGATCAGGGCGGGGAGTGCTTCCATGAGGGCGGCGTAGTTTCGCTTAAGTTCTTCAACGGTCTGATAGGTGCGGTAGCCCCAATTGCGTTTATTCCACCAGAGGTGGCCTTTGACGGGCCAGCCGAGGCCGCCGAATTCGCCGAGAACGGAGGCGCGTTCGGATTCGACGTCGAACATCCCGGGACCGGGATACTTGTGCATGTCAATCATGTCACCGCTGCCGCGATCGGTCCAACCGCTGGCGCCGTCGACAATGCGGGAGGGATCATGGCGCTTGGTCCAATCGAGGATCTCGGTGGTCTTGAACTGTCCCCAGCCTTCGTTGAAGGGAACCCAGACAACAATGGATGGATGGTTGTGAAACGCGTCGATCATCGCTTTGAGTTCGCGGCGGTAGATCGTCTCGGCTTCAACGGGAAGGTTAAGGTCTTCCTTGGCGCCTTTCTTCAGATGCCATTCGCCACGGGCGTCGCCGGCGAACCCACTGGGGAGATCCTGCCAGACGAGCATGCCGAGCTTGTCGGCCCAGTAATACCAACGGGCCGGTTCGACCTTCACGTGTTTGCGAATCATGTTGAATCCCATCTTCCGGGTCATCTCGATGTCGAAGATCATGGCTTCCTCGGTGGGCGGCGTGTAGAGGCCGTCGGGCCACCAACCCTGATCGAGCGGGCCCCAGTGGAAGATGGGTTCACCGTTGAGGAAGAGGCGGTTGATGCCCTGCTTGTCCCTCGCGACCTCGGTCTTGCGCATGCCGAAGTAGCTGCCGACGACGTCGTCGCCGAGCGTGACGCGGAGGTTGTAGAGATGTGGCGAATCGGGATGCCAGAGCTTCATGCCATTGATTGGGAGGTGGAGCAATTGGCCGGCGAAGCCGATGACTTCTCCGACCTTGCGATCGCCTTCGAAGGCCTCGGCTTTGATGACGTGCGAGCCCGGCCGATTTGCGGCGATATTCAGCTCGAGCATCTTGTTGTCGATGTTGGGGACGAACTTCAGCGACGCGATCGCAGTGGCAGGAACCGGCTCGAGCCAGACGGTCTGCCAGATGCCGCTGACGCTGGTGTACCAGATGCCGCGCGGTTCCTTGACCTGTTTGCCACGGGGCTGGAAACCATCGTTGGTGGGGTCCCAGACGCGGACGATCAGTTCGTGCTCATTGCCCTCGCCGAGGGCGTCAGTGATGTCGAAACTGAAAGAATCGTAGCCGCCGCGATGTTCGCCGACCTTCTTGCCATTCACGAAGGCGACGCATTCCCAGTCGACGGCGCCGAAGTGCAGCAGGAGGCGTTCGCCGGGTTGGCGGATGGTGGAGTCGATACTACGGCGATACCAAAGGTAGCTGTCAGAGCTGACGGTGCGCTTGACGCCGGAAAGGGTTGATTCGATCGGGTAGGGAACGGTGATCAGTCCTTTGATGCTCTTCGGCTGTCCCTTGTCCTTCTTCGCAACGGCGTAGTTCCAGGAGCCGTTAAGATTCGACCAACGAACCCGTGCCATTTGCGGGCGTGGGTATTCGGGCCAAGGCATGGATCGATTGACGTCGCCGGCCCAACGCGTGACGCGACCACCAATCTCGGCACTGCCGTCGGATTCCTGAGTCTCGACCATCGCCGTGTGAATCGAGCCGCGGAAGATGAAGTTGCCTTGGTAGGCGCCGACGTTGCCTTTGTCGTCGAGACCGACTTCGAGGCCGTCAACCGGTTCGGAGGGCAGAGCGGAGGTGGCTTTGCCCTGGGCGACCGGCTGGCCGTTGACGTTGAGGGTCATCTTGCCGTCCATCCATAATTCAGCACTGAGCTTGAGGCGGCCTTTGGGTAAGGGCTGTTTGCCGGTGATCGAGAACAATTCGTTACGGAATCGAACGTCGAAGACAGGTTTGCCTTTCTGGATGTTCAGCGAGTAGCCAACTGCCTGTCCGCCCTGCGCAACCACGACGCCATTCTTGCCTTCGGTGGCAATCTCGGCGGTGACGCGCACGCGATTGCCTGAGACCTTGGGTGCGCTGGCTCCCTTGAGTCGGGTGTCCTTCCGAAGGTTGAATCTTTTCCACGGGCCGGATTGGGCGACCGGCTGCGAGTTGGGGAGGACAGGGAGTGATTTGCGCCAGGCGAGGAGTTTGTGGGAGAGCCTCTTGGTGAGATGGGGATGTTTGCCGGCAACGTTGTTGTATTCGCGTTCGGACTTGGACAGGTCGTAGAGTTCTGTGCGGGTGCCGTAATCGTTGATGAGGAGTTTCCAATCACCCTCACGTAGGGCGAGGTTGGGGCTCCGGTCCATCGGGTGAGCGGGCCGGAGGTAGGAAGACTGTCGGCCGTATTCCCAGAACAGGGCTTTCTTTCGTTCGATCGTTTTCCCGCGGAAGGCACCGCTCATGTCGACGCCGTCGAATTTGGCCGTGGGCGTTTTGACCCCTGCCATCTTCGAAAATGTAGGAAAGAAATCCACGGCGGCCACGACGGTTTGATCATCTACGCGACCGGCGGGAACGTGTCCCGGCCAACGAACGATCAGGGGCATCCGGATGCCGCCTTCGTAGAGGCTCCATTTGCGCCCGCGCATCCCGTCAGTGGAGCCGGGTGGTTCGTGGCCTTGCCGGCGGTAACGCGGCCAGGCGGTGGGGCCATTGTCGCTGGTGACGACGAACATCGTGTTATTGGCGAGGCCCAAGCGGTCGACCTGTTCGATTAGGCGACCAAGTTCGTCATCCATGTGCTTCAAGACCGCATACATCCTCTGCAGCTCCGGGCGGTCGCTGAACTTCTCGAACTTTTTCAGGTAATCTTCCCGTGGCTTGAAGGCGTCGTGAACGTCGTTGAGCCAAAGATGGAGGTAGAAGGAGTCCCGACGATGATGTTTGATGAAGTCGATGGCGCGATCGACGTAGATGCCGGTCTGTTCGTGCTTCTCGACGCGCCGAATCTTGCCGTGACCGAGCTTGGCGCTGGCTTCCGACAGGCCGCCGGGCGGCAGGATGCGATCACCGAGGCCTTCGAAAGAAACGAGCGATTCGTCGAAACCGTAGGCTTGGGGCAGGGGCGCGTCATCGACGTCGCGACCGCCGCCCATGTGCCATTTGCCAAAGTGCGCCGTCGCGTAACCGGCGGACTTGAAGGCACGGGCGATTGCCGGAGCCTTCGGGTCCAGGAAATTGGCCATGCCACGAGCGCGGTTTTTCGCACGGCTGTTGAGGTAGGAGTTGATCAAGTGGCGCGCGGGGAATTGACCGGTGGTGCAGGCGACGCGCGACGGGGAACAGATCGGCGAGTTGACGTAGAACTGGGTGAAGCGTGTTCCTTCTCTCGCCAGTCGATCGATGTTCGCGGTCTGAACGTCCGTGTTGCCAGTGCAGCTCAGGTCGCCATAGCCCATGTCATCGATGAAGATGAAGATGATATTGGGCCGTTGTGCCGCCGGGAGCGAAACGGCCAGTAGAAACCAGAGGAGAGATCTTTTCATGAAGTGCGCTGAGTCTGAGGTGTGTGACGAGAGGGAACAACTTTTGAAGTTTTCGCGTCGAGACGAAAAAGGCCCGATCCAATTGGATCGGGCCTCGTAAGATTCCGAATGCTCAAATGAACTTGGTGCGACCGGGCAGGGCCATGGGTTCGGGCTCCACGACGTCGTCCCACTTCAACAGGTTCTGCGGGGCGATCTGTTGTTTCGCGTTCGAGATCTCATCC
>JBMYQZ010000527.1:0-4370 GCA_049601855.1 Limisphaerales bacterium
CAACCGCCGCACTTTTCGTCCGCCCTGTGCCGCACTATTGGAACGGCGTTTACAGCTCCAATTCAGTCTCAGCCGGAGTTGGATCTTTTAGCGCTTCATAGAATGCCTTCGCCTCCGGTCGGCCTTCGACGAATCCCTTCAAGGATTCAGCGTCCAGTAATTCCCGGGAGCGATACCTTCAACAACCAAGTGGCCGGCATCTATTGCCGCCATGAAGTTATCAATCACGGCGTCGCGTACGCGCTCAAGCTTCGGGTCCTCTTTAGCCATTCGATACCCAAGGAGAAAGATGTCCGTTCCCGATTCAGTTCGCTCCTCGAACGGTCCCACTTTCGGAGCAGGCCTTTGATAATCAAACTCATCCGTGATTCCTTTGTTGGTGAAGTAGCCTTCGGCTCGATAACTCGTGTCATTTACCGTATGCGTCGCCAGTCTTGTGTAGCCGGCCATTACGGAGTCATTGGTTTTCTCCGGAACAGACGTGTAGATAACGGTGCAGAGATCTGAAGCCATTGGGCCGACCGCAGATCCGATGCCGAAGGAACCTCCTCGCTCATCATCGCTGGACCCTCCCTTGCCTCGCGTTAGGCGACTGAGGGGAGAGTTTGGGGATTCAACTGATTCACTCCCTCCCAACCCGGTGGTGTTGTAGTCAGAAATCCGGAGCACTGACAAAGTTTCCTCCTTCGCCAATTTGGCTGCCGAGACCATCCTGTTGTGTCCCTGCTGTCTTTTTGCCTGCTCTGCAGCTGCGTCAAAGTGCGTTCGCAAATTCTCGATGTCAGGGATCTCCGCCGTTTCCATGGTCCTGAGCTCAAAGACCATTCGGATTGGCCCGCTAGCATCTTTTGCCGGGTTATCCAAGGTGTTCTGGCCTGTCTCGCGCACTACCGCGTGGTCTGCATGAGACCCCTCGAAGTATTGTTGAGAGGGATCAATCGGACCTTCCTCGCCCGACAAACCCTGTTCCTCAAAATGAAATCCGTAGTTCTTAGTCTCCATCAAACGTCACCTTCCTAGTTGAATTAGTCTCATTGCCGAAAAGAGCTCGAACTTCCTCAAGTTCTCGCAGGATGGGCTCGAACAATCGTGCAACCTCTTCCTCGGAATAGGAATAATTCTTCCGATTCGCAAGATTACCTAGGAGAGCGATTTCCCGTATCAACCGATTCCCTCTCGATTCCGCCAGCCTTCTGAATCGCTCGTTCTTTGTTTCCGTATTCGTGCCCACTACATTGGTTCCTTATTTAGGATATATTTTTACTATATTCCGACAATGTAGCACGCGCAACCAAAAAGTGAGCGAATATCACCGGAAAGTGCAGTCTCACAAAAAGCCGGCCGATGCGTTCGCCTTGTCGCGGGTTGGATCCCTCGGCCCGGGCCTAGATGCCGTTCACGGTCACGGAAAGTTTTTCAGTCACCGGGGTGATTGGTTTCCGGTCCAGGATCTTGCCACGGCTGACCACGGCGACACTGCGCGGCTGGCTGGCCGCGGGCACGTTGACGTGGAACTTGTTCATGGAGTTGCCGTTCACGCGGTGGTTCGCGAGGCGGAAGCGCAGGGTGCCGTCACGGGTTTCGACCCGGAGTTCGCAGTCCGTTTCTTGCAACGTCGCGCGATCGTCGGGGTAGCAGAAGCCGTAGGCGCCGTGCAAGGCGGGGTAGATGTAGCTCGGCATTTCACCCGTCGGGTCGTAATAACCGACCAGCGTGACCACGGGCACGCCGAAAGCTTCCGGCTTGCGTTCGACGCCCCGGTCCGGCGCGGGGCCTTCGTTCCATTTCGCCCCGTCGGAAACGTAGGTCTTCCGGAAGCCGCGCACGACGGTGATCTGTCGGCCGTTGAGCGATAGGAGGCTGTTGTAACTGGCTTTGTGATCGACGCTGAAGGCGCGGCCGCGGTTGGCCGGCGAGGCGAGCGGGAGGGGGATGTTTTTGGTCCAGTGGCCGTCGCCCATGGCGACCTTCACGAGATCGGATTCAGCGAGCAGTGACGCGAGTTTAGCTTCGCTGAGATCGTTCACTGGCGCGGTCGTTTCGCGGCCCAGGTTGATCCGGTGGCGGAACGGTTCCATGCGCGAGGTGTCGGGGTTCCATTTGCTGAATCCCGTGGGCGAGTCGGAATCAAAGACCGCCTTGTTCTCGAGGAAGCGCTGGATGATCGCCGCCGTGTTCGGCGTGTAGAGGGTAAAGCGGTTGAAGCCCGAGAGCGGCGCGCCGCCGGCCATCGCATCCTTGCCGAAGGAGCGCCCGTCGAACGGCGCCTGGAGATTCTTGCCCAGGGTGGTGGGTTTGCCGCTGCGGATCGGGGAGAAGTTCGGGAGGAAGCGGTTCTTGTCGGCGTCCCAACCCCAGGTGGAATTGATCTGGTCGGCGCTGCGGTGCACCGAGCCCTTGAACCCGTCCACGAAATGCCCGAGACCGTAGTTGTGTCCGACCTCGTGGCTGAACTCGTTGCCGAGCGTGTTGTCGAGCGTCACGATGCCGTTGCCACCCGAGCCGCCATGCACCACGAGGCCGTTCGAATACCGGCCCCGCGTGTTGTGCGCGGCGAGTTGGGCGGTGATGTAGGGATGGCTGCGCTCGCCCCGGCCGGCGGTGGAGTTGAGCCCGTAGTTCGCGTTGTCGATGCCATGCGAGATCAGCTCCTTGCCGATGTGCTGGCGCATGTCGCCGTTGTGCCAGCCGCCCTTGCCGGGATCGAGCTCCTTGAGGAGCACGCCGGTGGGCAACATCACTTCGGAAAGCGCGAGGGGGGCGTATGGGGCCACGATGAACCGGCTGACCGGCACGGTCTGGAAATATTCCCGGTGCGCTTCGGGCTCGTGGGCAAATTCAAACTTGCCGCGGGGCGTCGTCAACATGCCCACGTCAATCGTGTGGATGAGCAACTGCGTCGGCGCGCCCACCTTCAGCCCGGAGAGAGTGCCGCGGAGCTTGCCCTGGCGAATCTCAAGCGTGAGGCCGGGCGCGATCCATTCCGCCGGCAGGACACCGCTCCAGGTGCTGCGGGCATAGGTGAGGGCGTTGTTGTCCAGCTCACCCTCGCGAATCCATCGGCCGTCCCGGCACTTGAACTGGAGGCTTTGCCCCCGGGAGAGCGGCGCCTGACGCCCGTCATGATGAATGGTGGATTGGTAGCCCGCCTGCGATTTGGTGCGGACCATCTTCCCGTCCAGCGCCGGGTCCGCAGGCAGATAGATGTCACGAACCCAACGCCCGTCGGCCGTCTCGATTTCCACCAGGGCGTGGTCTTTCAGCAGGCCCGCCAGAAAGGCGCCTTGCTGGTCACTCAGTTTGGCGAGGTCGCCGCCGGGGACGGCGGTGGTCGGCCCCGGGCCCGGCGTGAAATCTGTCACTTCCGGCACCCCCTCCAGATAATACGCCGTCCTCGGCAGCAGCCGGGGCGCGTTGAGGGCGAGCGTTCCGAGCGTCTTGCCCGAGCCGTCGCGGGCGAGGACCGACATGGGCGTCGCGTCGTCGGGCTTCAGCGGCCGTACCAGGAGCAGGGTCTTGCGCCGGCCCGTGAGGTGGGGCTGGTTGTCCCCTTCGCGCGCGCGCACCGGGAGAATCTGGCTTTGGGCAAACTTCACCTCGGCGGCGAGCGTTCCTTTCAGGTCGTTGATCGGAGCCGTGCTGTTGAACACGATGGGCGGGACCGCACTGTTTGATCCGGATTCTCCGGCATCCGGTGAGGGCGCGGCTGGTGGACTTGAAGCGGCCGCGGAGGAATCGTGCTTTGGACGGGTCTCCCCGCCGCAGCCTGCTCCCAGGATGATTGCCGTAGAAAGGAGGAGAGGTGCGATGCGGTGGATTGGATTATGTACGTTCATGGAAATTCTGCCGTCACACTGAAAAGTCGGCGGTGGGTTTAGCCCGATCAGGATCAGCGACGGAGTGGACCTAGGAAAGCTGATTAGCTGAGTATGAAAAGCAAATTGAGATCGAGAGGATCATTCGGTGAGGAACAACCACGGAATACACTGAAGACACGGAAAAGGCTGAGACCAAAAATCTGATTCCGTGTTTTCCGTTCCTTCCGTGGTTGATCCAACTCAACCTTACCTTAGGCTCGCCACATGAAGGAGTTGTTGTTCAAGGAGGAGACGTATCGAATTCGCGGAGCCTGCTACGAAGTTTACAAAGAAAAAGGATGCGGTTTCGTTGAGCCGGTTTACCAAGAATGCATGGAGCTTGAGCTGAGTCTGCAAGGCATCAAATACGTCGCCCAACCACGATTGAAACTGGAATACAAAGGGCAGCCACTGAAACCAGAATACATTCCTGATCTGATCTGCTTTGAGAAGATCATCGTCGAGCTGAAGGCAGTCACCGAATTGACCGATGAGCATCGGGCGCAGGTGCAC
>JBMYQZ010000528.1:0-4368 GCA_049601855.1 Limisphaerales bacterium
AGGCCGAGGCGCTCCATCACCACTCCGACCTCTACGCGCTTCGAAAGATGAAACGCGGCACCGAAGTGTTCCTCGATGTTCGCGGCGGCCTGGTCCGGACAGATTCGCTTCAAGGCGTGGGTTTCGGAACGACCTTTGAACCCGACTGGAGTTCCATGACCCCGCTGGAAAATTGGCAGGTCATTTGGTGACCTGGTTTGACCACAGGTAGACGAATACTCCGAGCAACACCGGCACAGCCCCGAGAAAGAGCAATTTGCCTGCGTAGTCGATCGAGGAATAGAGGCACCAACCCGATGCCGCGCTAAAGCCGATTGGCGTGTGCGGATAAAGTGGCGTCTTGAACGGCCGTTCCACCTTCGGTTCCTTCCAGCGCAGCACGAAGAGCGACAGGCCGGCCGCAAAGAAGAAGAGCCAGAAAAACGGTGCGCACCATTGAAAGAGGTTGTTGAACGGGCGTCCGGACCATTCGATGGCGAGCCCTCCAAAAGGTTTCAATACTGCATCAATCATTCCTCGGCCGGATTCCGTTCCGAGAACGAGAATCAAGGCCAGTGTGATCGCTGAC
This sequence comes from Limisphaerales bacterium, assembly GCA_049601855.1. Lineage (GTDB taxonomy): Bacteria > Verrucomicrobiota > Verrucomicrobiia > Limisphaerales > JAYPXF01. The sequence goes on from JBMYQZ010000528.1 coordinate 569, forward strand.
TCGGCGAGGATCGACCAGATGGGCGTTCCGAACTTCGGATGCCACCGTGAGAGCCAGGCGAAGAAGCGGTGGTCTTCTCCCATTGTGGCGTAGATCCGCGCGCCGGTGAAGATGATGCCGTTCACCGCACCGAGAGCAGAGATCATCACGATCACCGACATGATTTTCGCCGCATGATCGCCGAAGGCCAAACGCAGTGCTTCGGCGGCAATGCCGCTGGATTGCTTCGCGGCTTCGTAGCCCATGGCGTTCAGGTAGGCTGCATTGACGAGCAGGTAGACAGCGGTGATGACCGCCACACCGATGACCAACGAACGCACGATGTTGCGCCGGCTGTCCTTGATCTCCGCAGTGACCAAAGCGGCGTCGTTCCATCCACCGTAGGTGAATAGAACGAACAGGAGGGCCAAGCCGAGATTCGGCGTTGCGGCGGCCGTGGAGGCTTCTTGCGGCGAGCCTTCGCCGAACGCCAGCCCGGCGATCGCGATTCCGGTAAAGCCGATCAACTTCAGGATTGTGAGTGCGTTCTGTGTGCGCGTCCCGAAGACGACTCCGAGGATATTCAAACCTGAGAAAGTCAGCGGCGCCGCGATCGCCAGGACTATTGTGGCCGTTGGTCCCAAGTTCCAAAGCTTCGCCGCGTATTCGGCGAAGATGAACGACATCATGCCGACATTGCCCGTGCGTACGACGGTGAGTTGGCTCCAACCGAAAAGAAAACCGGTGGGCCTCCCAAACGCTTTCGTCAGGTAACAATATTCACCGCCGGATCTTGGGTAGGCACTCGCCAGTTCCGCATAGCACAGCGCTCCCATCAACGAGAGGATGCCGCCGCCGATCCAAAAGAGCATCGTGTTGGTTGCCGATCCGGCGAACGCCATCACCGTCGGCGCCGTCTCGTGGATGCCCACGCCAATGACAATTCCGATGATGATGCTCACGGAATCCCAGACGCTGAGTTGCTGGCGGACGGGGTTTTGGTTGGATTCGTTCACAACGAAGGCTCGTAGCGGAACTCGTAAGAGTTTCGTGAATCCCCGTCAGATACGAGCGCCATTCGGGGCGGTGAAAGTATCGTCCGTGATGTTGCCCGTGTTGCGGGTTTCGGCTGGTTCGAAGACGAGGACTTCGGCTTCCTCAACTGCGGCGGTGCGGTGTTCGACGCGTTTCGGGACGAGACACATTTCGCCGGCGGTCAGTTCGACCACCCGATCTTGGAATTTGACGGGCATTGTTCCTTTCCAGACGAGGAACAATTCGTCGGCATCGTCGTGTTGATGCCAGGGGAAGATGCCTTTGAATTTGGCGATTTTGACCTCTTGACCGTTGAGTTCGGCGACGACTTTGGGGCGCCAGTCTTCGGTGATCCGGGAGAACTTTTCGGTGAGACTGATGGCGTTCATCTGAGTTGTTTGAGGACGGCCTTTCCGCGTGGGGAGAGTTCGTAGCCGATGTCATGGCTGATGGTGAGGCCGAGATTCTTGAGTTTGCGGATGTTGGGTTTGAGCCAATCCCGTTCGCAGTCGAGTTTGTCAGCGAGATCGGCGGCGCGGAGGCGGGGATGTTGTTTGATCGCTTGCAAGACGTCTTTGGTCCATGAGCCCATGCGATTGAGGCGCTTCAGGACCGGTTCGAGGTCGTCTTGCTTTTCGCGCATCGCCTCACGCGGATCGGTGCCGGCATAGGAGAGTTTGATTCGGTGGAGTTCGCCGTCGCGACCGCCCAATTCCTTGACCAAAGCCCCTTTGGATTCGAATCCGGCGGCGAGGGCTTGGGCCTTGGTGATGCTGCGTTCAGAGACCTTCTTGACCTCATCAATCGCGAGCTGGCCGATGGCGGTGTTGAGCGTGCCACCGGATTTGACGGTGGGTTTGCGCCAGCGGCGGAAGGCGAGAGTGACCTTGCCGGCTTTGATCTGTTTGAGCGTGATGACGCGGATCAGCATGTGAGGCGTTGCGCGACATCGCAGAGGCCGGAGGCGGACGGGATGCGAACCTTCGCGTAGGAGGGGTCGTGCCCGGTCTGATCGCGATCGACCCAGATGGAATTGATGCCGAGTTTGGATGCGGGAACCATGTCGTGAAACCAACTGTAGGCGGTGTGGATCCAATAGGCATCTTCGACTCCCGAGACCCGTTGGAAACGGCGAAAGTGGCTGAGTGAGGGTTTGTAGTCCATCGCCTGTTCGGCGGTGATCACGAGGTCGAAGCGTCGGGCGAATTGCGCGTGGGTTTGCTCGAAGAGGTTGTCGTCGCAATTGGTGAGGATGCCGAGCTTGAAGCCGGCTTCGCGCATTCTGGCCAACTCGATCTCCACGTCGGGGAACGGGGTGATCTCCGACCAGGAATCGGAGATCGCGTATTCGGATCCCGGCGGCAATTCGAGAGTGCAACTCGCGGCGGCCTGCTTCAGAGTACGCGCGAGGACTTCGCGATAGGAGAGATGCGGAGTTTCAAGTTCCACTTCAGCCTCAAAGTGATGATGGGCGGTGACCAGTTCGTCCGCGCGATCGCCGGCGATTCGTTCGAGGATGCCACGAAAGCCGCCGTTCCAATCGACCAGCGTTCCGTAGCAATCAAAGGTCATCCATTTCTGGTTTTTCATGAGGTTTCCTTGATCATTTTTTCCCACCACGCGCGGTGCAGGGCGCGGGTTGTTTCGTGTATGGGAAGGATGGTCTGGTCGACCCGGGAGATTTCGATGACGCCGAGAGAGGACAGGGTGAGGAAGGCGCCGTCGATGACGTGGAGGCGTTCGAGGGGGAGATCCTTTTCCTCGGTGTTCAGGCCGCGATCGCGGCAGATTTCAAAGATGGCTTGGCGGGTGATGCCGGGGAGACCGCCGCTGCTCAAAGGCGGAGTGCAGACGACGTTGCCTTCAAACCAAAAGACGTTGGCACACGTGGCCTCGGCGACATTGCCTTCGAGGTTGATGAAGAAGGCGTCGTCGTAGCCGTTCTCTTCGGCTTCGGCCTTGGCGAGGACGTTGGTCAGACGGCTGGCGGTCTTGTGGGAGAGCAAGGGGTCGCTGGGATTGAGGCGATAGGAACTGGTCTTCATCCGCCAGGCGATCGGCCGGCCGGCATTGATGTCCGGTGCGGAGTGAAGTGCCATGACGTAGGACGGTGTGTTGACCCCTCGAGGTGAGTAACCCCGGCGGCCGATGCCGCGGGAAAGGTTGATGCGAGCCATGGCTTCCGGCATCTCGCATTCGCTCACCAACGCGTCAATGTGGTCTTCGATGTTGTCGGCGGTGAACGGAATCACAAAGCCCAAGGCGTCCGCGCTGACTCGCAGGCGGTCGAGGTGATCGGTCAGACGAAAGGCGCGGCCGTTGTGGATGCGGAAGGTTTCAAAGAGGCCGTCGCCATAACAAAAGCTGCGATCAAAGACGGAGACCCGGGCTTCTTCCTCTTCGCAGAGCTGGCCATTGAAAACAATTCGCACGCGTGATGATGGTAAGAATGCGGGGGGCGTTGCAACGCGCGATTGGTTTGAGTAGCGTCCGGACGCTTTGTATCGACTATTGATCTGCTTGTTTTTGTGCCCTTGGCTTGCGCCTGCGCGCGGCGGGGAGGTCGTGGTGGCGACGCATTATTTCTATTGGTATCGCTGGCCGAACGAGCACTTCAAGATTCCGAACGATCCTGCTTCGGAGGGGCACTATCATCATTTTGTCACGCCTGAGAAGGTGAGTTATCTGAGCGAAGATTGGCATGCGGGGGAGCTGTGGATGATGAAGGCGGCGGGGATCGATGTGGCCCTGCCGGTGTATTGGGGTGCGCCGGGGGCTTACACGAA
>JBMYQZ010000529.1:0-4364 GCA_049601855.1 Limisphaerales bacterium
ATTCCAACCAGGTCTCCTTGCGTATCAGCGGCAGCTATCGCTACGTCAGCGGGAACAGCATTCCCGTGCACCCGACCGGCCAGTTTCCCAATCGCAACAACCCCAACAGCGTGCGACCGCAGAACAACCAATACCGGCTCACGATGAATCCACGGATGGCGCAGCAAGCGACACCGCTCGGCTTGGGACCGTTCGGGATCGCGCTCAATGGGGTGGTGCTCGAGCCAGGTGCTGCTGAATTCTGGCAGCGCAACTTCAATTCCGGCTGGCAATACGAGGCCAAGGGCGGTCGGATCAATCTCGGTTTGGATCAACACAATGCCCACGTGCAACCCACCGGCTCGTATCACTATCACGGCATGCCGATCGGTTTGGTGAATCGCTTGGCCAAGAGCAACCCCAACCAGATGGTGTTGATTGGTTACGCTGCTGACGGCTTTCCAATTTACGCCCGCTGGGGCTACCGCAATCCGCTCGATGCCAAGAGCGGAGTCGTGGTGATGAAGCCGAGCTACAAGCTGCGCTCGGGCAACCGGCCGAGCGGACCTGGCGGACGCTTTGACGGCACTTTCGTCCAGGATTACGAATTCGCAAAGGGCACCGGACACTTGGATGACTGCAACGGACGCTTCGGTGTCACCCCTGAATACCCTGGCGGCATCTATCACTACTTCGTCACGGACCAATGGCCGTATCTCTCGCGGCAGTTTCGCGGAACACCGGATTCAAGCTTCCTCCGTCGTGGTCCCGGTGGTGGAGGCCCAGGTGGCCGCAGGGGACCTCCTCATGGGCGGCGCGGCCCTCCCGGAGGTCTACGTCCGCCGCCACGATGATCGGCGGATGGTGACGGGCTGAATAAAACCAAGCTCGCCCCTCCATCGCGATAGCAGATCCCAGCCAACTAACAGCCGCAGGAGCGTTTCTTGCGCCGATTCACGCCCGGCGATTGGCAATCGGGACAGAGGCCGAAAAACTCGAGCTTGTGGGTCACCTCGGCGTAGCCGTGTTGCTGGGCGAGCTTTTGCTGAAGCTCTGCGATGAAGCACTCCTCAATCTCCACCACGTCGTCGCAATTGCGGCAAATGAGATGGTGATGGTGATCATTGGAGTGATGCCCTGCCAACTCGAATCGGGCAACGCCGTCACCAAAATCGAAGCGCTCGACGAACCCCTTCTCCTCAAGAAGTTTCATTGATCGATAGATCGTCGCGAGATCGCAGGCATCGGTGAGAGCAGCGTGAATCTGCTTGTTCGTCATCGGATGGGGATGACGACTGAGCACGCCGAGGATCGCTCGACGTTGACCCGTGACGCGGCGTTCGCCATCCCGCAGACGATCCGTCAGTTCATCCGCTGAGGGCTTCTTCTTCATTCAGTGCACCAGCACGGCGGCAACGCCCAGTCCGACGCCAACCGCAATGGCCACCGCCTTCACGCCGTTGAAGCGGTGGCTCTCACTGCTTTCAAACAGAATGGTCGTGGCGATGTGGAGGAAGATGCCGATGACGAAAGCGGTCAATTCACGCGAGTAATCGACCAGGTGAGTCTTGGATCCGATGAGCAATCCAATCGGAGCCATGGCTCCGAAAATAGCGAGGCACACGAGGGAACGGCTGCGTTTCATGCCCGCTTGCATCAGCATACCGAGAAGGGCGACGGCGGCGGGGTACTTGTGGATGACGATGCTCCAGAGCATGAAGCTGCGGGATCGTTGATCGTGATGGTGGTGATGATCGCCCAGAGCAACAGCCTCGACGAGGGCATGCAGGCAAAGGCCCACCATGACACCCCAAGGAAATCCGCAGGGACCGCTGTGATCTTTATGATCGTGATGGGAATGTTGATGGCTATGTCCGTGCTCAACGCCCATCGAGATGGTGTCCAACCCGACCTGCAGGAAGAAGCCGATGAGGATGAGTGCACCCAGTAGCAGATGTGAGGGCTTGGCGGGACCATGATCGTGACCATCGTGGCCGTGTCCGTGGAGGTCAGCCACGTAGAGTTCCGGCAAGAGATGAAGGACTGTCAGCGTGATCAGAAAGCCGCCCGCGAAAGCGGTCATCACCTTGATGTGACGCCCCTCGTCGAGCTTGAAGCCGAACACGGTGACAGCTCCGAATACAATCGCGAGGATGAGAACCAGATGATCCATCAGAAAACTTTAATGCAAACAGTTTGCAGTAGTATTCGACAAAAAAGCCCATTCGACGAATGGGCTTTGAAAGTGGCGTGAGCCGACTGGCTTACTTCATCAGCAGCATCTGACGGGCGCGCTTGACGGCCTTGGTCATACGACGTTGGTAGGTCGCGGGCAGACCGGTGTACTTGCGCGGCAGGATGCGACCATTGTCGGTGACATACTGGCGGAGCAGATTCGTGTTCTTGTAGTCGATCGCGTCGATCGTGAAGTCGATCTTCGGCTTCGGCCGTTGAAAACGACGTTCACTGCTCTGGTTCTTACTGTCTTTCTTGTTCTTGCGAGGCATGGCGATTACTTGATTTCGCGGTGAAGCGTGTGACGGCGCAGGAAGGGATTGAACTTCTTCTTCTCAACCTTCTCCTGCTGGATCTTCTTGTTGCGGGTGGTCTGGTAGCGGGATACCGGCTTGCCTTCCTTTTTGGCTTCCGTGCATTCGATGGTGACAATTTCGCGTGGCATGAGGATCAGGCTTTCTCTTTTTTGCTGTCAGGGACGTCGTCGGAGTCCACGTCCACGGAGGAAGTGGTGGCGGAGGCTCCCTTGGAATCAACGGAACCGAGGGATCCCAGACGACGGGAACGGAGGGCGCCATCACGCTCCAACTGGGCCTGGGCTTCAACAGTGAAGCGGGTCCAGGGAATCGCGGTGAGGCGGGCTTTGGGAATGTTCTTTCCGGTCAGTTCGCAGACGCCGTAAGCACCCTTCTCGATGCGCTTGAGGGCTTCTTCGATTTCGTAGATGGCGTCCTGATCGGAGGAAAGGAGGCTGAGCGCAAAGTCGCGGTCGAAGTTGTCCGTGCCGGAGTCTCCCATGTGGAGGCTGTAATTCTCCATCTCCTCGGCGGAATCCTTCGCGAGACCGTGCATCTGCTGGATGAGCTGCTCGTGCAGCTCGAGAAGGCTGTCGTAAAACTTCTGCCAATCGGGCTTGATCTTGACGGCGCCGCTCGGGGAATAGCCCTTCCGCTTCTTCTTGTTCGAATTGACCCCAAGAATCGCAGCCAATGAAGCAGGTCCCTGCGCCTTGGGCTTGCGCGGCTTGCGCGGCTTGGCAACAGGCTCTGGCGCCGGTTCCTTCGCTTTGGCAGCCGTCTTGGCAGCAGCTTTTTTGGTCGCTGCTTTTTTCTTCGGTGCGGCTTTCTTGGCCGCAGCCGTTTTCTTCGTCGTTTTCTTCTTAGCGGTCACGATGAAAAATCGTTTCAACTTTGTCGGCCCTGCGTATGTTTTGGGGGCAAAAAACCACCCTGCTGGCCGAAGAGGGGGGCGAATCTAGCAAAGGGAATGCACAATTCCATAAAAAACTTCGGTTTTTTTTGATTGATTCAAACACGCCGTTTGGCCCGGAAAAACCAGTTCAGGAAATGACCTCGTAGTCTATGAGGGGCACGGAGGCGGAGGCGTTCATGCGCTCGATGGAAGCGGCGTCCTTGAACCCGGAGCCCGTGACGAGGCAGACGACGTGGTCTTCGGGATGCAATTCCTGGTTGGCCGCAGCTTGGAGCGCGCCGGCCAAGGCAACGGCGCCGGCGGGTTCGCTAAAGACGCCTTCCTCGCGGGCCAGTCGCTGTTGGCACTCCCAGATTCGTTCATCGGAAACCGTGTGGCCCGTGCCTCCAGTGGGCCGGCATTCTCGGATCACTTCGTGTCCGTCGATCACGCTGGCGACCTGCAGGCCGCTGATCTGGGAGGTACAAGTGACGGTCTGAGCCTCGTCTCGACCGTCTCGCAGCGGACCGGCGATGGTGTCATTACCCTCCGGCTGCACGCAATGCACGGCGGAGGAGTGACCGAGCTTGGCAAAGCCACGGGCCGCTGCGAGCGTCAGACCGCCACCACCCGCAGGACAAAAAACGTGTTTGGTCGCAGACAGTTGTTCGGCAAGTTCAAAGGCAATGCTCTCCACCCCGGCCATTCCGAGCGGACTGTAGGTGTAGGCACTGATCTGCAAGGCATGCCCATTGAGTTCACCAAGGGCATTGAGTCGCTCAAAAACTCCGGCCGTGACGGAGGCATCCGTGCCGAAATCACGCACGCGGAAAATGTCCGCGCCGCGCTTGGTAAACGGAAGAGCGTGCAGGAGGTGCACGGCGTCGAGCGTCTGCTTCTTGGACCGGCTCAAGGGCAGTATGGCGCCGGCCACCAGGACCAGGCCGCCGCGGCGGGTC
>JBMYQZ010000530.1:0-4362 GCA_049601855.1 Limisphaerales bacterium
TCAGCACTGATGAAGGCCCGCTTTTTGTCGCGAATTGCCTTGAGCGTATCAGCCCAGTTCTCACGTTGGGCTCCGGACAAACTCCACACCTCCAAGTTGTCCAGATGCCCGATCTCGGTTTCATTCATGCACGAAGAACTCCCAGCCGGAGGGTTTGGAGCGAAAGACATCGTGTTGCATGTAGTAGGCAGGGCCGTCATTGAACCACGTCAGAATCTCATCGCCCCGGATCTCGACGGCGACATGATACCACTTGCCTTTCCCGATATGGAACCGGTCGTCCGTCATTGCGTGTCCGTGCATAATGGCGATATCCATGCCGGTATCCGGACGCCATTGGTATTTGGCGGCGTAATGGCCGAAGCTGAACCGGTGTCCCGAACTGCGAGTCGTGTGATACTTGTTCTTCTTTTTCCCCGCACCGGGGCGTTCCTCGATCTTAAACGAAAACTTCATGATGTAGTCCTCCGGCAAAATCCCGCCCTTCTCCTTTGAATGCAGCCGGATGAACGCACCGTTGCCGCCATCATTCACGCCGTGAAGCACACCGTTCTTCATCGTCCAAGTGGATTTGCGCAGCTGCCAGAGTGGCTTGCCAGGATCTTTTCCGTCGTTGAAATCGGCCTTGAAGATGGGCTTACCGGGGACAAGAAATTTGGTCTCAAAATCGGCCAACGACACTGAGATGGAGGAACAAGTGAAACTCAGCAGGCACGCAACGAGAGCCCAAAAGCGGTGATAACTTCCATTCATGCAACCTATTGACAGCTGCCGACCGAATCCTACCGAGACATTTTGAGCCGGGTTCGCTCTAATGCTTAACGCGCCACTAAACATCAATATAAGGTCTATTTATTCAGAACAACCACAAGATATTGTGGTTGTTCCTGAAAAGAGCGAACAAGTGCCTCTGATCACGATCGGGGGAGAATAGGGAATCGGGTGTGAATCCCGAGCGGTAGCGCCGCTGTAACGAGCGACGAAAGCCCATAATCGCCACTGTCCGGAAACGGATGGAAAGGCCGGGTGAGTAGGATGACCTCGGAGCCAGAAGACCTGCTTGTTCCAACTCGTCAAGTCCGTCGGACTGTTCCGACGGCGGCGGTTGCGCCAACAACCGGATGAGGGTCCTTGCGACTCGGCTTCCGCCGATCGTTCCCCCTCCCAATTGAATCCTGTGCGACGATCGGCATCGTCGTTGAAAGGCTACCCTATGATCAGTGATGTCGATGTACTCGACGATTTCACCGGTGTGGAGGAGAACGACCATGTCGTTTACTCGTTCCGCGACAAGACCTTCAAACTCAACAAGCGCCTCGCCCGCGAACGGATGTCCGGCAAGCGGGTAATCAACGGCATCAAGACCGCCGAGCTGAATGTCCTCCCGCTCAAATACCCCGAGGCCTATCGCATCTACAAACAGATGAAGGCCAACCATTGGGAACCGGATGTCATTGATATGACGCGTGATTGCACCCAGTGGAATTCCGGCGCCCTCACCGCGAAGGAACGTTGGATCATCGAAATGGGCGTCGGCTACTTCTCCGCCGCGGAAGGCATCGTTGGCGACAGCGTGCTCCATGTCATCGAGGACAACCTCACAGCCGCCGAACTCAAACACGCGGTCCTGCGGCATGTGGCCGAGGAATCCATTCACATGGATTCACTGCTGCACATCATCGGCAGCCTCAAGATCGATGTCGATGAGGTGACCGCCCGCTTCAACGACATTCCCTCCGTTCGCGCCAAGAACGACTACATCACCCGTCACATGCCCGAGCTGAAGCGGGGCATCGATCTCCAGGAGACGACCGGCAAACAACAGTTTACCAAGGCCCTGTTCGGTATCACGCAGGTCATGGAAGGCACGCAATTCTACGCGCTCTTTGCGATGATCCTCTCCCTGCATCGACAGAACAAGATGACCGGCATCGGCCAGATGTTCCAATACACCCTGCGCGATGAATCCAATCACATCGCCTTGGGTCGCTACATCCTCACCGAACTCATCAAGGAGAACCCGGACGTCTGGACAGCCGAGTTTCAGGCCGAACTGGTCGAATTCATGAGCGAAGGCGTGAGGCTCGAAAAAGATTTCGTCCGCGACTGCCTGCCGGAAGATGCCGTGGGCATGACGCAACAGGACTTCCTCGACTACGTGGATTTCAACGCCGATCGCCGTCTCATCGGCCTCAATCTCCCCACCCTTTCCGGTGTGAAGGAAAACCCCTTCGCGTGGCTCGATGAAGTCATCTTCCTCAAGAAGGAAAAGAATTTCTTCGAAACCCGCGTCACCGAATACCAGACCGGTGGCAGCGTGAAGAACTCCAACGAAGAAGACCTGATCTGACCTACTCAACCGGAGGCAACGGAGAACACAGAGACCCGGTGCATCTATTCGTCTCTCTCCGTTGCCTCCTCATCTTCAATTCAAACTTTTGCCATCATGTCCACTCATACTCTTTCCCTGCCGAACACCGACACGACCTCCGCCGAGCAGCACGACTTCCCCCAAGTCATCCGACGCGAAAACCCCACCTCGCCCGAAGCCAAACCCCGCATCGTTCCCTGGCTCGGACACAAGATCACGCACGCCGTCGATGCGGCCTGCACCACGTTGGACGTCTCCCAGCCCGTTGGCGCCCAAGCCCGAGCGGAGATCGAATTCCGCCTCAAACGTGAACGCCCCGTGTTTCTCCATATCGAACATCTCCAGGACCTCGTCGAGGAAACCCTCATTGAAATCGGTCACGCCCGCGTTGCCCTCGCATATGCCAAGTACCGAGCCAAACGGGCCGCTCTCCGCGAAGCACACGCGGACGAATTGGCCCGTGAATCCGATGACCGGGACCAACCCGACCTGGTAGGCGACGCGCAGATGGTCGACATCCGTGCCCGCGTCGAATTCGCCACCATCGGCCTCGACCTGACGCTCGCCCCCCGAGAACTGATCGACCGCCTGCTGCGCAGCACTTCAGTTGAACTCGATCCCGAGGAACGCCGCGACACCATCATCCTCAATGCCCGCAGCATGCTCGACGTGGACGCGGATTCGCGCTTCTTCGCCGCCCGTATCCTGCTCAGCTACATCTACGAGGAAACCCTTCCCTGGCGCGACACCGACGGCATTGACTCGCTGAAGACCGCCCATCGCGACGCCTTCCTCGACTACATCCCGCACGGGATCAAGATCCGTCGCCTCGACGAACGACTCGCCAAGTTTGACCTGAATCAGCTCACCGAAATCATCGATCCCTTCGCCGACCTGCAATTCGACTTCGTCGGCATCCAGACACTCTACGACCGTTACCTCATCCACGAACGCCACCCGGACGGCACCAAACGCCGCCTCGAAGCTCCACAGATCTTCTGGCTCCGCGTCGCCATGGGACTCGCCGTCCTCGAGACCGGCGATCGCGAACAACACATCGCTGAATTCTACAGCCTCTACAAAAGCAAGCGCGCCTGTTCCTCCACGCCCACGCTCTTTAATTCCGGCACCTGCCGCCCCCAACTCTCCAGTTGCTATCTCCTCTACTGCGGCGATTCGATTGAAGACATCACGGAAACATGGACCCGCTTCTCCCTCCTCAGCAAATGGGCCGGCGGACTCGGCTGCAGTTGGTCTGCTGTGCGCGGCACTGGAGCCCACATCCACGGAACCAACGGAGAATCATCCGGTATCGTCCCGTTCCTAAAGGTCGCCAACGACATCGCCCTCGCCGTCAACCAAGGCGGCAAACGTCCAGGCGCACTATGCAGCTACGTCGAACTCTGGCACCTCGATATCGAAGACTTCCTCGAACTGCGCAAGGAAACCGGTGACGATCGTCGACGCACGCACAACATGAACACGGCCCACTGGATCCCGGATCTGTTCATGAAACGCCTCCAACAGATCGCCGCTGGCGAACTTCCAAAGGACGCCGTCTGGACCCTCTTTCGCACCAACGACGTTCCCGATCTCCCCGAGCTTTCCGGTCGCGCCTTCGAGCAACGCTACCTCGAATACGAAGAACAATTCGCCGCCGGAAAGCTCCACGGTCGCCAGGTCCGCATCCTCGCCTTGTGGAAAAAGATGATTGAGGCCCTTTTCGAAACCGGCCACCCCTGGCTCACGTGGAAAGATCCCGCCAATCTCCGCTCACCGCAAGACCACGTCGGCGTCATCCACAACTCCAACCTTTGCACCGAGATCACACTGAACACCAGTATGGACGAAGTCGCTGTCTGCAACCTCGCCTCCGTGAATCTCGACGAACATCTCACCGAAAACAACCAGCTGGATCACGACAAACTACGCGACACCGTGCGCACCCTCATGCGCATGCTCGACAACGTCATCGACATCAACTTCTACCC
>JBMYQZ010000531.1:0-4357 GCA_049601855.1 Limisphaerales bacterium
CCGGAGATTTGCGGGGAATGGACTTTCGAAAACTGCGGGTTCGGTCCGATCCGGGTTGTTTCTGCCGGAAACCAGCGGTGTAACGAAAAAGGCGGCGAAATCGTCTGAATTCACGATGCCTCCGCAATATTGCGTATTTGCTTTGGCACTCGATTGTGGCATCCAATTAGTCTTATGGCCGACCCCCTCCACGCTGATACCAGGAAGCAGTTGAATTCCTTCCGCGGACGCTGGCGCAGCTTGAATCGTATTCGTGGGTTTTGTGGCAGTATTTCTGTGCTGGCGCTTTGCCTGATCGTGGCGGCCTTGATGGATGCATTTTTCCTGTTGGCAGGGAGCACTCGCTTCGGGATGACGGTTATGGCCTATCTTACGGCCTTTGGCGTTTGGTGGTGGTTGTCCGGGCGTTTCATCATCAAGCCTCTGACAGACCGTGAAATTGCGCGGCGTCTGGAAACCCGTTGGCACGGCTTGGAGGGACACGTGTTGTCCGCGGTGGAGCTGGCGGAGACCAAGAAAGAGGAGCACCTGGATTCACCGGCCTTTCGCAAGATCCTGCAACGGGAGACGGCCGATCTCGTTCGGGGTCTGGACATGCGAGCGGTCCTGCCGGGGAATGTGGTCAACAAGTGGGTTTTGAATTTCATCGCGGTGGGAGCGTTGTTGGGGATTCTCGTCGTGCTGCCCGGATTGCAGTTTGAAAAGCTCTTGGCGCGCGCGGCGGTTCCGTTCCTCGGCATTGAACGGCCGTCACGCGTGAAGATTGAGGTGGTTTCGCCCGCACAGGATACGAAGTGGTTGCCGGTTGGCGACGAGGTGGAGATCGCGGTGCAACTGACCGGGCCGCGACCCGATCGCGTACGTTTGGATGTCTTTTACGATGATACCGAGCGGACCGGCCACATGGTCGGTATGGGTGACGGCAAATACGTTGGTAAACTTACTGCCGGTGAGAACGACGTGCGCTTTCGAATTCGTGCCGGCGATGGGTCCACCCAGATCATTCAGATGCCCACGCGCAAGCGTCCGCAGATCGTTCACTATGAGAAACAATACAACTACCCGGAGTATGCGGTTCGCGCTCCCTTGACCATTAAGGAAGCCGACGGTGACTTGGCGGCCTTGGAAGGCACCAAGGCGAAGTTGCGCATGAAGGCGAACCAGCCCATCGAATCGGGCGAGCTTTCGGTGTTCAAGGACGGAGCCACCAATGTTGTGCAACTGGCCAAGGTGTCGGAGGACGAGGTGGAAGTGGAACTGGAAATCTATGACAAGGCCAAGTTCCAAGTAAGCCTGGTGGCGGCCGAGACCGGATTTAGAAACAAGTTCGCTCCGAAATACGAAATCAAGCCCTGGCCGGACAAGGCGCCCAAGGTACGAATGATTACGCCCGAGGGTGAAGCCGTGGTGGCTCCTGATGAGCGTCTCAACGTCACCGGAAGCGCGCGCGACGAAATCGCGCTGGACGTGATCAAACAGTCCTACCGCGTCAATACGGGCGAATGGAAGGAAGTTGAACTGCCGGTGAACAATCCGACGAATTCCGCCGTGGCCCGGACTTGGGATCTGATTCTTCTGAACCTGCGGAAGGGCGATCGCGTGAGCACCAAGTTGGTGGCGGTCGACAAACGCGGAAACACAGCCGAATCCCGCACCGTACAATTGGTCGTGGGAACGCCCCCGATGACCGAGACGCGTTCCGAGGAACTCAAGCAATGGGAACAGCTGGCGACTTCGATGACAGCGGTCGAAAAAGCTGCCGGCGCCGCGCGGGTGTCGCTTTCCGGCGATGCGGTCGACAAGTTCCGGGCTGGCAACGAACTGCAACGCAGCCAACTCGCCTCGGGGATGCGCACCGCGATCAGCGAGGTGAAAGACGAGATCGAGCGCGCGGAAGTCGAACTTGCCAAAACGATGCAGTTGGCTTCTGCCGGTCGGGAAAGTCAGCGTCTCGGCCTCGTGGGCGAAGGTCTGAGCCAGCTGGGGCACGGCCAATTGGCGCCCATCAAGCAACGACTCAACGCGGTCAACAAGGATACCAAAGCGCAGGAGATGAGTTCGCTCTCCGATCGCGCCAATTCACTCGATTTCCTGGCCCGCAATCTCAACAGCAATTTCCGCCAATTGTTGGCGCGCAAGAAGTCCGGTGCCGCGGCGGAGTTCTTTGATCAACTCGCCCAGCGTCAGGACGAGATCAACGGTCGCGCGGAAGAGGACGCCGCTACTGATCCCAATGTGTGGACACGGTTGGCGCGTCGCCAATCCGAAGCCGTGGCCAAGATTGCCGAAGGTGAGAGACTTCTCACGCAACTTCAGCCGGACGCGCCGCGAAACTACACGCGGCGTTTGAAGAACTCTCAGAACGACGTCGGGGTTTCCCGCTCGAAGGTGGAAGAGCTTTCACGTCGGCGCGGGATCGGAACGGAGATTCGTCGGCCCTCGACCGAACTGCAGCGGGACATTCGCAACGCGGAGAAGACTTTGCGCGCCTTGGCCAAGGAGTCGTTTGTGCCGGCCGGGAAGGCGGAACAGGCCTTGCAACGTCTGCGTCTGACGCCGTCGCAGCAGATCAACGCACTGAACCGTGAGCTGCAGACGATCAACCGGGCCAATGACGGCCAGACGGACGTTCGGCGCAAAGCGACGCTCGAAGCCGCCTCGGCGAGGATGCGTGACCGGGCGCAGCTGGAAGAGCAGAAGCGTCGTGGCGATTCCTTGTTGGCCTCCGAACTCGGGACCGCATCACAGGCCTTGGATCAGATGGCCCAACAAGGCGCCTTGGAAGCGGGAGACGAAGAGTCCGCCAAGCTGACGCGTGCCGAAGCGGCGCTGAAAACGATCGAGGCGGCCCATCGCGTTGCCAATCTTGAACAGGGTTTGAAACAGCTTGCCCGCCAGGAACGGTGGGAGGGAGATGCCAGTAACCTCGCTACGGATCGCACGGGGGACTGGGCTTGGCTCACGGCCGAGATCAATGCCATTCAAAACGTGGTGCGACGATCAGAACTGCCGCCGGGCGTGAAGACCCATCTTCAGAAAATGAGTCGCGACGCTGCCCGGAACACCGTTGCCCGCGAGATGCTCGATCGCAAGAACGGCGAGGAGCCAAAATCGATGGCTGATCCATTGACCGCCTTGGCGCAGAGTGCGACGGATGCCAAGTTGGCTGGTGAACCCGCGCGGATGAAGGCCGCGAAAATCTTGGAGGGCATGATTGGTTCACCCGCTCAACGTTTGGGTCAATTGGCGACCGCGGCCCAACAACTGGCTGAAAGTGCGCGTCAGGTGGCAGAGGGGGCGGATCCTTCCGCCAACGCCGTGCGTGACTTGCAGGAGGCACAATTGCGATTGAGCCAGAGTGTGGCGAAGCAACTCGAGCGGATCCGTCGGGAAGGCAATCGCCAGAACGTGTTTACCGAAGCCGGTCGGGAGAACGCGCGGGATGCCGATGACGCCATGGCCATGATCTCACCACCCGCCGCGGCGGCGCAAAGGGCGATGCGACAGGCCGCGGCCAGCGCCGGTTCGGGTGATCGGCGAAATGCTCTGGGCGACGCCGCCAATCAGGACGAACAACTCGCGAAGGCCTTGAAGATCGTGGCTGAACATGAGAGCGCAAAGGAATTGGGCTTTGGTGAGTCCGCCACACGACAGGCGTTGCGCGAGCAGGAAATCGCCCTCGGTATCAAGGATGAATTGGATCGGCGCTACGCGGCCGCGGCCAACATGCAGCGTCTGACTGAAGGCAATGGCAGCCTTTCAGATGCCCTCGCTCAGCAGGCCCGTAATAATCCTGAAGTGCGCGCGGAGATGGATCGCATGAGCCAGGAGTCGATGGCGCAGGCCCAGGGTTCACTTGCGGAAGCCAGCAAGGCGCAACAGGAAGCTGAGCAGAAACTCAGGCGGGCGGATGATTCTCCGGAGACGCGCGCCGCCATGCGGGAGCAATTGGCCAACTTGGCGGATGAAGCCAAGGATCTGGCGGACAAGGCGGTGGACAATATGGCCACGTCCAAACCGGACGATCAGAATCTGCAGGAGGCGAAGAATCAATTGCAGCAGGCTGCCCAGCAGAGACCCACGACCAATGAGCAGAATCCACAGAACATGGCGCAACAGGCCGAGCAGATGGAACAGCGGCTCACCGATGCCGCCAATCGCCTGAATGCCTCCAGCGGTGGCGAACAGAATTCTCCGACGGCAGACATCGAACAATCGCTTCGTCGGATGGCCGAGCGGGCGAAAGAGCTGAACGAATCACTTTCCACCATGGGGACTGCGAGTCCGGAAGAGGCCAAGCAATCGGCGCAACAGGCTCAGACGGAAGCTCGCGCCCAGATGGAACGTGCGGCCAAAC
>JBMYQZ010000532.1:0-4348 GCA_049601855.1 Limisphaerales bacterium
GTTGCGGATATACTTGAAGCGCTTCGTGCGAACGCAGCGGATGATCTCGACGGTTTCATCACAACGATCCCGGGCACTGAAGATTCGGTCGCGCGGACGGTAGTCGCGAGCGAACAGGTCAAGGCCTTGGACGCGGTCGGGGATCTCGATGCCGGCCAGCACCAGAGACGTGGCGGCGAGATCAATATGTATCACCAGATCTTCGCGGGTCGTGCCGGCAAATCGCCCGTCCGGGAAGTGGACGATCAACGGAACACGAATGCCTTCGTCGTAGAGGAACTGTTTTCCCCGGGCATGGCTGACCCCGTGATCTGTCAGGAAGAAAATGACGGTCTTGTCCGCCACGCCGGCCTTCTCCAATGACTCCATGATCACGCCGACCTCGTGATCCTGTGCGATCCACGAATCGAGATAGTCCGCCCAATCATCGCGCAGCACGGGGTGATCGGGGTAGTAAGGCGGTAATTCTACCTTTGCCGGATCGACTGCCGACTGGCGCTGGTTGCGATTCTTGCCGCCTTTGAGTTGGATCTGGGCGAAGAAAGGTTGGTCGCCTGCCTTGCGCCAATCGGCGCCATCGTAGAGCGAACCGGTGGTGGTGAAATTGTAATCCGTCTTGCCGTTCTTCTTGCACGCTGCTCCGGACCCGTTCGTCACGAAGTAACCGGCTTCGCGAAAGAGTTCCGGAATCGATTTCACCGGCAGACGATAGCTGTCGAAGTAGCGGGAATAGCCGCCGCCTTTGCCTCTCTCGTTCTGGCTCCGGTGATTGTGCGTGCCGAGGGTGGTCTGATACATGCCGGTCACCATTGCGGAGCGGCTGGGCGAACAGACCGGGCAGGTCACGAAAGCGTTCTCGAACTTGATTCCCTCGGCGGCGAGGCGGTCGAGATTGGGCGTCTTGATCGTAGTTTCGCCGTAGCAACCGATGTGGGGTGAGGCGTCTTCGCCCAGAATCCACAGGATGTTCGGCTTCGACGAGCTCACCGCGGGCGGGCGATCGCCTGCCGATGTGGTCTGACAAACGAGTATCCAGAGCGCGAGTAGGGAAAAGGCTTTCATGCGTGAATGTCGATCTTGGCGGCAGGCTGAAACCGGGCACAAGAAAATGATTTTCACGCCACCGACAGCGAATACGCTCTCGCCATGATCCGGATCATTCTTGCGCTCGTCATTCTCTCCGGCTTCGCGCAGGCCGCACCGAAACTTCCACCGAAGGAACGGTTCCATCTCTTCCTGCTGGTCGGTCAGTCCAATATGGCGGGACGCGGGAAGGTGACTGAGCAGGACCGGAAGCCGCACCCAGGCGTGCTTACCTTGACCAAGGACCTGAAGTGGCGACCGGCGACGGATCCGTTGCATTTCGACAAGCCGAAGATTGTTGGTGTGGGTTTGGGCAAGAGTTTTGGAATCGAGGTGGCGAAGACAGATCCGAACATCACGGTCGGGTTGATTCCGTGCGCGGTGGGTGGATCGCCCATTGATTCATGGACGGAAGGGGCCTTTTACAAACCGACGAAGAGTCATCCTTGGGACGATGCCATGAAGCGCGCGAAACATGCGCTGAAGAACGGGGAGCTGAAGGGGATTCTCTGGCACCAGGGCGAATCGGATTCGAAGGAGAAGCTTTCGGAAACCTACGAGAAGAAACTGCATGCCTTGATTGAGCGCTTTCGAACAGAGTTGGGTGCACAGAATGCTCCCTTCATCGCGGGGCAGATGGGGCAGTTCCCGGAGAAACGTCCTTGGAACGAGCACAAGAAACGCGTCGATCGGGTGCACCGTGAATTGGGCGCGAAAGTCTTTCGCTCGGCGTTCGTGAACTCGGACGGACTGAAGGACAAGGACGGCGTGCACTTCAACGCCGCGGGCTTCCGCGAAATGGGGAGGCGATATGCCAAGGCCTACTTTGATCTCACGCCTGCGCAGGGCGCGGTGATCGACAATCCCAAGCTGCCGTTCACCATCGAGCGCACCGTCGCTAGCATTGGTTTCGATAAGACCTTCTGTTGGGTTCACGCGCGTGCCGGGGCCATTCCGGCGAAGGTGATCGGAGCGGAGAATCCGCTGGTGGTCATGACCATGCAAAAGCTCAAGCTCAGCGGCTCGGATGTTTTTTATGCCCTGAACAACATGCATACGAGTGATCTTGGAAAGACCTGGAGCGGCGTGGATCGGCAGGATGTTTTTGCGCGGCAAAAGGTGAGTGATCGCGTCGAGATGACGGTCTGCGATTTCTGGCCGCGTTGGCACGAGAAGACGGGCAAGCTGTTGGGGACCGGGCACACGGTGGTCTATCAGGACAACAAGGTGAAACATGTCCGCCCGCGAGCGACGCCGTACTCGATCTACGATCCGAAGGAACACCAATGGTCTGCTTGGAAAACACTCGAGATCCCGGATCGGCCAGAGTTCAAGAACGCCGGGGCCGGTTGTGTGCAGAGGTTCGACCTGCCGAACGGTGACATTCTGCTGCCGTTTTACTTCAAGGAACCAAGCCAGAAGCAATACAACGTGACGGTTGCGCTCTGTCGCTTCGATGGAGAGACGCTCAGCTACGTGAAGCACGGGAACGAAATGACCATTTCCGTTCAACGCGGATTTGTGGAGCCATCGGTGACCGGTTTCGGTGGGCGCTTCTATCTCACTTTGCGCAACGACGTTCAAGGTCACGTGTGCGTGAGTGATGATGGGCTGAACTATTCGAAGCCGAAGAAGTGGACCTTTGACGACGGGGCGGAGATTGGGAACTACAACACCCAGCAACATTGGGTGGTGCATGAGAAGGGGTTGTTCCTCTGCTACAATCGCAAAGGAGCAGGCAACGATCATGTCTTTCGGCATCGTGCACCGTTGTTCATCGCGCAGGTTGATCCGGAGAAGCTCCGGATCATTCGATCGACGGAACAGATTCTCGTGCCGGAGTTCGGTGCGCGCTTGGGGAATTTTGGCGTGACTGACGTTTCATCCGATGAAACCTGGGTGACCGTCACGGAGTGGATGCAGACGAAAGCACCGCACTGGAACGACTCGTCGATCCCGATGAGTTACGGCTCAAACAACCGGGTGTGGGTGGCGAAGTTGAAGTGGCGATGAAATTCATGGTCATCGAAGCGTTCAAACCGGGGTCGCAGGAAAAGGTCTACGAACGATTTGAACGGGAAGGGAGGATGCTGCCTGAAGATCTGACTTATCTCGATTCGTGGCTGTCCTCCGAAGGCGACCGTTGCTTTCAATTGATGGAATCGGACGATGCCAAGTTGTTGCGGAGTGGACGGCCAAGTGGGATGATCTCGTGGAGTTCGAGATCGTCCCGGTCAACGATTCGCCGACCCAGGAGTCATCCTCTCAATAGCGGATAGTCCGGCTCGGGAATGGAGGGATCCGTCCAACGACAATCGGCGGCCATGTAGTGCACCGCGAGCCCGCGCCGCGGCTGATCGGTGCGATTCGGACCGGAGCGATGAAGCAATAGGCTGTGATGAAAGGAACAACTGCCTGCCGGCATTTCGATGGCTTGTTGGGAGATGTTGTCCGGTAGTTCGACCTGCTTGTCTTCGCGATCACCCAGCTGCCACCTGGCGTGTTCGACGAGGCCCTTCTGGTGGCTGCCGGGGATCACCCACATGCCGCCGTTCGCGACCGTCACGTCATCGAGTGCGGTCCAGCAGGTGACGAGATTCATCGGCTCGATACAGAAGTAGGCAGAATCCTGATGCCAGCGCTTCTCAATTCCGCCGGGCGGTTTCATGAAGCATTGGCTGGCGAAGAGTTTGATGGCCGGACCGATCAGGGATTCGACGATGTCGAGGATCGCCGGGTGTTCCGCGTGGGCTCGGAACACCGGGTCATTTTCAGCACATTGGTTGATCTTGCGAATGGCTTGGCTGCCGGGTTCGAATTCGACGTTGGCATTGGGGAAATCCGTTTTGCCTCCCGCGATGTCGTCCATCTGCGAGCGAAGACCGGCGATATGATCGGCGGGCAGCAGGTTATCCAAGACGAGGTAGCCGTCGGTTTCGTAGCGTTCTTGCATTGGAGTGTGATGGCGAAGACTTCCGCGTTGTCCGGATGCAGGCGGATCATGTGTTTGCCCGGTGGTGCCAGAGCTGATATTTCCCTGAAGCAGGGTCGCGGTAGACACTGGTCCAACCGATCGCCATTTCCCATGCCTTGTCCTCACGGATGAGCGGGTTGGCCGGGTGACTGGTTGCGGGATGGAAGACGCGCTTCGTGCCTACAATGCAGGACCCGGAAATTTCAACAAGTATCTTGCCGGAGGCAGGGATTTATCACTTTTAGACCAAGAAGCCATTGATTATCCGACAAAGGTAGCGGCAGCAAACCA
>JBMYQZ010000533.1:0-4331 GCA_049601855.1 Limisphaerales bacterium
AACGGCAGGGTTTCGAACCAAGATTTATTGAGAATGGATGCAGGAAAAGAATTGAATCGAGTGGAAGACAAGCGGGCGACGGGCTCGGATTGGAAAGCGATTGTCACCGCCTACCAGCGGTCCCGAACCGGCGTCGCCATCTGGCAGTTGATCAATTCGGTGGGCTTGAATCTCGGCCTGTGGTGTCTGATGTATTTCACCATTCAGATCTCGTGGTGGCTGACGCTCCCCTTGGCTCTGGTCGCCGGAGGAGTGATGGTGCGGGTGTTCATCATTTTCCATGACTGCGGGCACGGCTCGTTTTTCCAATCGAAGCTGGCGAACGATGTCTGGGGATTCATCACCGGTATGATGGTCTTTACCTCCTACCATCACTGGCGCTGGGAACATGCCGTGCATCACGCCACCAACGGAGATCTGGACCGGCGTGGCATGGGTGATGTCTGGACCATGACGGTGGGGGAATACCTGGCATCGAGCCGCTGGAAGCGGTTGGGCTACCGGATCTTCCGGCACCCGTTTGTTCTCTTCGGGATTGGTCCGCTGTTCCTGTTTCTTATCCGGGAACGTTGGCCGACGGCCGGGGCCAAGGTTCGGGATCGGGTGTCGGTCTGGATCATGAACGTGGCCATCTTGAGTTGGTGTGCAGCCTTGGTTTCGATTTTCGGATTGGTGCCGGGACTCATTCTGCAGCTGATCGTTTTGGCGACCGGTGCTTCCGTGGGTGCCTGGCTGTTTTACATCCAGCACCAGTTTGAGGATACCTATTGGCAACGTGGCGAGGACTGGGATTTCTTCGACGCCGCGATCAAGGGAAGTTCCTTCTACAAGCTGCCGCGAATTCTGCAGTGGTTCACCGGCAATATCGGCTTTCACCACATCCACCACCTCAGCTCACGGATTCCCAATTACAACCTTGAGGAATGCCACAAGTCCCACCCGATGTTTCAAGACGTGAACACCCTCACTTTTTGGAGCAGTCTCAAGAGTTTGACCTACCGTCTCTGGGACGAAGAGAACATGAAGTTGATCAGTTTTCGGCAGTTGCGCCGACAACTCCGAGCCCAAGCCATGAACGCTTGACGGCGAATTCTGGCTCTAAGGGGCTTGGAGTGTCCCGGGTCTCGAGTTCTTCGGATTGATGATCGTCGGCATCAACGTCGTCCAATGACGCCAGATGTCGAGATTTGGATTTCATCAGGTCTTGCTCACGCTCTGGTTGTTCGCCGCAGGCATCGGAGCTGCCGAATCACTGGAAGCCGTTCGGGCAAGTAAGGATGGCAAGGGGTTTGTTCGCGGGAGGGCGGCGGAACGGTTCGTCGTCTGGGGCGTCAACTACGATCACGATCACCAAGGCAGATTGCTGGACGAGTACTGGATCGAGGACTGGGAAAGTGTGGTCGGGGACTTCCGGGAAATTAGAGAGCTGGGCGCCAACTGCGTGCGCGTGCATCTGCAGTTTGGAAAGTTCATGGAGACGGCAGACAAACCCAACGCGGCTGCGCTTCGTCAGCTCGCCAAGCTCGTCCAATTGGCGGAAGACACAGGGCTGTATCTCGATGTCACCGGTCTGGCCTGCTACCACAAGAAGCACGTTCCGGCTTGGTACGATGCACTCGACGAACAGGATCGTTGGACGGCGCAGGCGAGATTCTGGGAGGTGGTGGCCAAGACCTGCAGTGGGAGTCCGGCAATCTTCTGTTACGACCTCATGAACGAACCCATTCTGGCAGGAAAGAAAACGGAGAAGGAATGGCTTGGCGGCGAACTCAGCGGGAAGTTTTTTGTCCAACGTCTGACTTTGGATCTAAAGGGTCGGTCGCGAGAGGAGGTCGCCGGCGCGTGGGTGAATCGGATGGTCGCTGCGATTTGCAAACACGACGATCGCTCAATGATTACGGTTGGTGTCATCCCGTGGGTCTTTGTCTTCGGCGGGGGGAAGCCGTTATTCTATTCGCCCGAAGCGGGGCGCCATCTCGATTTCGTGTCAGTGCATTTCTATCCACGGAAGGGGCAGATCGACAAGGCGCTCAAGGCCCTGCGCGCGTATGAAGTCGGAAAGCCTCTGGTGATCGAGGAAATGTTCCCATTGAGATGCGGCAAGGAGGAGTTGTTGGAGTTCGTCGAAAAGTCCGCCGCACATACCGATGGTTGGATCAGTTTCTACTGGGGGCAGACTGCAAAGGAACTTCGGGCAAAGAAGAAACCGACGATGGCCGAGGCCATCACCGCGTCGTGGTTGGATGCCTATCGCGAGATATCCAAAAAGATGTTGGGCCCAATCGCGGAATGAACATCCGTTGAGTGTTCAGTCGGCCGAAATGCGAAAAAAATGAACGCGGCCACCGGCACCGCCCTTGTTCTGTTCACCGGTCACATCCGTGAACGAACCGATGATCGAGCCATCAGGGGTGATTTCGCGGCAGCCACCGATCGCGTAGGGCTGACGGAAAGGTTCGCTGAGTGCGTGATCTTTCCAGGTCTGGCCATTGTCATCACTTCGCAGGCAGCCGATGCGCGTGCTTCCCTTCTGTTGCGAGATGCAGAAGAGGGGGCTTTTCGGATCCTTGCTGCGCGTCGAAAAGAAGCCATCGAGTCCGCCGAGCGAAAGCTTCTCGCCGCGTAATTCGGGTTGATGGTCGATCTCGCGGTTGCTGGTGACAACGTCGTAGCGGACGTGGTGCTGTCGCGGGGGCTTCGTTCGGGCCATGTAGAGGAAGTGGGCTTTACCGTTCTTCACCAGGAAACTGGACAACCAGGTGGAAACATCGAATTCGTCATCCAACGTTATGCGATCCGAGGGGCCGGTCTCGTCGGCGATCACGGGAAGTGTCAGCGATTGTCCGGCAAAATTCTTCCAGGTTACCGCACAGTCACTCGACTGGATGTGGTGAATGCCCCAGTAACGCCGGATCGGAACGTTCAATGATGTCCACGCACAATGTAGCACGCCATTCGCATCCAAACTGAGCAGCGGGTACTCCATCGTGGCCTTGCTGCCGCGGGTGTTCAGTCGCACTTGGGAAAGGGGCTTACCATCGAAACTGACCCGATTGAACACTCCGCTGTGTACGAGGAAACAGATTTGCTGCCTTGGTTCATCGAGCATCATCGCGAACTTCCCCGCCGAAGACTTCGGAATGACCGTCGCATGCGGAGTACGGTAATTCTCGGTTGCCAGGAACCGAAGGACGTAGGTGTTGTGGTTCGCGAAATCGGGCCACGCCAGGTAGAGAT
This sequence comes from Limisphaerales bacterium, assembly GCA_049601855.1. Classification (GTDB taxonomy): domain Bacteria; phylum Verrucomicrobiota; class Verrucomicrobiia; order Limisphaerales; family JAYPXF01. Next base: position 3,238 of record JBMYQZ010000533.1, read on the forward strand.
TGTTCGCAGAATCCGTTTCCAGTACCGGCGGGTTGGTGGCGTCCGTGGACTCGAACAAGGTCGTGAAAGACTTCCCTCCATCGCGACTCCATGACAGCCGCCACTGTTGCGCAGTGTATTTCTCGTTCCGGCTCCGGATGTGGGTCATGAAAACCCCTCGTTCGTTACGGACCACTTTCTGGTTGTTGCTCTGGAACGTCCCAAAACTGATCGCGTCTTCACCCACGAGAGTCGTTTCGAACTTTGGCGCCGCGGCCGCAAGGAGCAGATCGGGAGAAAAGACCATTAGCGCGATGAAGAGTGCGAATCGATGTTTCATAGGCAGGGTTACCGTTCGACCGAACTGCAGCGTAGTCCGACGAAAGAGTTAGTCGAGTCCGAGTCCATCACCTTCTTCTTCCTTGCAGATTGCCGCGGTAGGGGCATTCTATCCGGCACCATGAAAAAGCTCGTTACCATCCTCAGTGTTGCCGCGCTCGCGCTGGCAATCTCCAGCCCCGCCTCGGCGGCCGAAAAGAAGAAACGTGATCCGAACGCACCTCGCACCATAACGGGCGTCGGGGTCTGCGGAAAATGCAAACTTGGCACCGCGAAGGAATGCAACAACGTCGTTCAAGTTACCCGCAAAGGTAAGGACGGCAAAGAACGCACGATCTCAATCACGCTGGCAGCGAACGAGACTGCCAAAGACGCGCACGGCAAGTTTTTCTGCAAAGGCGAAACCCCGGTTGCTGTCACCGGCACTGTCAAACGCGAAGGCAAAGGCAAAGAGGCCAAGATGGTGATCACCGCCTCCAAGGTCGAAGCTCCGAAAAAGAAGAAGAGCAAAAAGAAGAAGGACGCCTGACCGCAGTATCCAATATTTCTTGGCACGAACGCCGTCCGAATCCGGACGGCGTTTTTTGTGACCACTCACGGAGGTACACAGAAATCTGCTTCCTCCATGAAGCTACGGATAATTGCTGGACCACTCGAACTTTGTTCTGTCTCTGGTCGAGCAAACTTCAGTTCGGTTGAGAGCCTGAATATCTGACTTGGAGGTCAGCCGCGAACTCCAACTACGGTTGCCGGTCGGCTGGTTTCATCGATGATGG
>JBMYQZ010000534.1:0-4328 GCA_049601855.1 Limisphaerales bacterium
ATTTGACGGACGGGCTGAAATACTCGGGCTTGCCCTCGGTATCCAAGACGATGATCAGGTCCGCGGCGTTGTCCGCGATCAATTTGAACCGCTCCTCGCTCTTGCGCAGCTTCTCCTCGGTCCGTTTGTAGTTCACCACGTTCTGCTGAAGAATCTGGATGGAGTTCTTCAAGTCGGACGTGCGGTCATTGATGATGGACTCCAACTGGTCGAGGCGGTTCTTGGCTTCCTGTTGCAGACGCCATTTCTCGGTGAAAGCGCTGGCCAACTGGAGCACCTCAACGTTGTCGAAAGGTTTCTTGAGGATCACGAGCCGATCGGATTGGCCGATCTTTTCAACCATCTCGTCCCAGGAGTAATCTGAATACGCGGTGCAAATCACGATCTGCAGATCCGGATCGGCTTCCCAGAGATGCGTGGTCGTCTCAATGCCATCCCAGCCCGGCGGCATGCGGACATCGATGAACGCCATCGCGTACGGCTTATCCTGTTCCACCGATTGTTTGACCTTTTCGAGGGCCTCCTGTCCCTGCGAAGCGAATTCCAGCTCGTACTGCGAATTGACCGTGCGCACTTGGGTTTCACCAAACAGCGCGGTTTCGGCCTGTTCGAGATCCTGACCGAGGCTGTCGTCGGCCGCGAGCACCTTGCGGAAATCCTCATGGATGGCCGGGTTGTCGTCGACGACCAGGACCCGGTTGTTGGTTGGCACACTCAATTCGCTCAAGGTCAATCCTTCTCAGGTTGTCGGGATGGCAGTTCCACAGTGAAAGTCGCGCCGTTGCCCGGCCCACGGCTGTCCGCGTAGATCCTGCCGCCCATTTCTTTAACCGCCAGTGCACTGCTGTGCAATCCAAACCCATGCCCGTCCTTCTTCGTGGTGAAGCCGTGGGAGAAGATCTTCTCCAGGTTCTCCTTCTCAATTCCCTTGCCGTTGTCAGTCACCGCAATATACACGCCGTCGTCGCCCTTGGTTCCGATTGCCACGATGAGTTTCTTTTCCCGCGTCGCGGCCATCGCCTGCTTGGTGTTGCGAACCAGATTGACGAGTACCTGAATGAGCTTGTGCTTCTCCACCGCAATACGAGGCGTCGGTTGCATGTCCCGCTCGATGGTGACGTCATGGCCTTTGAGGGAGTTGTCCTCCATCTTCATCGCCTGTTCCAAGAGATCCTCGGGTTCGAGTTCCTCGACGGTGCCGCCCACCTTGGCGTAGCCCTGCTGCGTGGTGATGATGTCACGAATGTGGTCGATGCTCATGTGCATCTCCTCCAGTTCGTTCAAGAGCGTCTCCTGCTCCTGGTGCAGGACCGTGGCCAGCTTCTTCAGAAAATCCGGAATCTGTCTGCCCTTCTCGTCGTTCGTGAGGAACTCGCCGAGGTTTGCGTCGTTGGCCTCAAGCAAACCGCAGATGCGTTCGAGGTTGGCGGACTTGGATCGGCGAATGAGATCGGCCACGACATTGGAGGAAACGTTGATGCTGTTGAGCACGTTGCCGATGTTGTGCAACACCCCGGTGGCAACTTCGGCCATTCCCGCGAGCCGGGAAGCACGCCGCAGATCTTCGTTCGTCTGCTGGAGCGTCGCCTCGGTGTGCTTCATGTCGGTGATATCACGGGAGATCCCGATCAATCCCGTCACCTGCCCCATCGCGTCGTAAGTCGGCACCTTGGTCACAGACGCCCAGATGGTTTCGCCGTGGGCGTCCTTCTGTTCCTCGACCTTGTTGATCAGCGGATTCCCCGACGCCATGATCAACTCCTCGTCCTGCATGAACTGCCGGGCGAGTTCCGGTGGATGAAAATCGAAATCCGTCTTGCCCTCCACCTGATCGGGTGATTCCACGTTCAAACGCTCGACCATCGCCTGGCTGACCATCACGAAACGCGACTGCGTGTTCTTGAAGTAGATCCGATCCGGCATGTGATCGAGCAATGCCTGGAGCCGTTCGCGATAGGCCTCCATCTCCAACTCGGTCTCCATCAACTCGGTGATGTCCTTGCTGATGCCGCACACACCGATGATGCGTCCATCCGGATTCAGCCACGGAATCCGTGAGGTCAACACCCAGCGCGAGGCGCCATCGGGTGAGGTTTCCCGTTCCTTCTTGGCCAGCATCGGTTCGCCGGTGCGAATCACTTCCTGGTCATCCGCAAAGGTCTCCAGCGCATGTTCCTCGGAGAAGTAATCGAAGTCGCTCTGATCAACAACGTCCTTCGCAGATTTCACCCCAAACTGTTCCGCCAAGGAAGCACTGCAACGCACGTAGCGTGACTCACGATCCTTGAAGAAGATCCGGTCCGGCGAGTTGTTCATGATCGCCTGCATCAACGAACGCTCGTATTCCACCTCCTCCGCAAAGCCGGCCTTCACGGCCTTGAAAAACTGGGTGGATTCAACATCCGTGGTGCTCTCGGCGACGTGACGCGCCACGAGAGTATTGAGCAATTGGCTGATCTCGAGTCCGCGTCCGGTCCACGGAAGCAACACCACCCGATCCGTTCCACCGAATTCTCGGTGCCAAGTCTCGGCATCCACTTCCACCTCAGTATCGGACACCACCACGATCTGCAACCCGGGCGCGCTGCGCCAGATATCTCCGGCCGTCTCCAGGCCCGTGCCGTTGGGCAATTTGCGCTGCACCACGACCACCACTGCGGGAAAGGTATCCCGCACCTCGCGCTGAGCGATTTGCAGTGAGTCGCAGAATTGAAGCTCGAAATTCCCGAGGGATTCTCCCGGTGCTTTCAGGGCAGCCGTGAGATGGCCGATTTCATCGGCAATCAGCACTTTGGGTTGGCTGTCGGCGGCCATTGCAGTCGGATTCGCGGCACCCTCTCGAGAGGTTCCCGTCGGATTCGGGGCGAGAATAGGGAAAGTGCCACGAGTCACAAGCCCAAGGTTCCCAACGACTTGCAACAAAAAGCCCCGAACCGCGCCTTCGCGCCGTTCGGGGCTATTGACCTTGAAATCTGTCTCAGGTGGTCGGTTCCCAGCCGGGTCGATACTCCCGCTTCCAGAGCCCCATGGCGTCCGGATTGTTCATCGGCTTGCCGGTTTTCTGATCGATATCGAGCACTGAGTTGGTGCGGTAGGCCGTGTTGCCCAGATGACACCAGATCGAGCCCTTCTGGGCGTCCTGGATCGGCGCGTTGAGCGACACGCTGTCGTCACGAATGGCGTCGCAGATGTTCTGGAAATGCGGATCCTGGCTCGTGCTGCCCTTGACCTTTTCCAGTTCCTTCCCGTTCGGATCGTAAATCGTGTAGTCGCCATTGCCAAAGTGCATGGAACCTTCCGAACCGTGAAATGATACAAACGGCCGCGGTTCTTCGCGCCGCGCGAGACAACTGCTGCTCTCCCAGTTTGCACCGCGATCGCCGCAATGGAATGTCACCTGCGTCGTATCGGGCGTCTCTTGGTCATCATCAAAGTGATAGCGATGACCATTCATTGAAACCCGCTCCGGATAGTCTGCCTGCAAGCCCCAGCGCACGATATCCAACGCGTGAATACCGTTGTTCGCCAGCTCACCACCGCCGTAATGCCAGTGCCAATGCCAGTTGTAGTGCACGAGATTGTCCTTGAAGGGAGTCTCCGGCGTCGGACCCTGCCACATCTTCCAATTCAACCACTCAGGCACCTTCGCCGGCTTGCCCTTGCCAATCCCCTTGCGCGCCGACTTGTAGTAGCTGCGCGAATAAAGAACCTTGCCGATCACGCCTTCATGCAACCGCTGGATTCCCTCGCGGAAGTGCGGATAACTCCGTCGCTGAACGCCCATCTGCACCTTGCGCTTGTGCTTCGTGGCCGCCTCCATGAGTTTCTGCGCCTCCCAGGAATTATGGCTGCCGGGCTTCTCCACGTAGACGTTCTTGCCCGCGTTGATGGCCAGGATCGCCGCCGGAGCGTGCCAGAAATTCGGGGTGGCAATGGAGATCAGATTGACGTCCTTGTCCTCATAGATCCGGCGCATGTCGGTGACGCCCTTGACCTTTCGCTTCTTCTGCCGGTCTTCGACCATCTTCGCGGAGGTCGCCAAGCGCCGGTCGTCCACCTCGCAAACATAGCCGACCTCCACGTTCTTGAGGTTGAGGTAGGTGTTCACGTGCGACTTGCCACGTTGCAGGCCGACCACGCCCACCACGATCCGGTCACCCGGGCTGCCTTCAGCAAACACCGCGGGCGGAGTGGCTGCGGCCAACATGGCGCCGATGGCGCCGGTCTTCTTCACAAACGTGCGACGAGAGGATTCATTCTTCATAGGAGTGACTGCGTGATACGGATGGGGTTGCTGAATGTCAAAAGCGAAAACGACTCCTTAAACA
>JBMYQZ010000535.1:0-4324 GCA_049601855.1 Limisphaerales bacterium
TTGCCGGTAATCTTCTTGGATTCGTCCTTGGCGTTGAGCACGTGATCGGCGAGGTCGATGATGCGTTGTTCCAGCGCGGAGATGACGTTCTTTTCCCCGAGGCTTTCGTTGGCGGCGAAACCGAGATCGCGCTTGGCTGAGCCGAGGGTGCGAAGGATGTCGTAAAGAACGACCTTCTCAAGTTCGGCGAACAGCTTCTTGCCGCGTTCGATAATCAGTTTCTTTTCCTTGTCGGTGAACTTGTATTTCTTTTCATCCAAGCCGACGAATTCTGAGTAGGCGGGAGATTCGAGGAGTTTCTCCAAGCGCTTGCCGAGTTCGGTGGCGTTGATCTTCGTGACGGCCGGGATGCCGTTTTGCGGATCCTTGAGCTGGAGTTTCAGCGGGGCAGGGAGATAGGAGAAGAATGCGCGGTCGACACCACCGAGTTTCTCAATCTGGGCGTTGAGGCTCTTCCAATGCGCCTTGGTCCGTTCCTTCTTGTTGAGGTCGCCAATGTAGGCGTAGTCGCGTTCGAGTCGGAAGGAACGGGTGCCGGATTGGAGCCATCGCAGGGCGCTGAAGTATTCCATGCGGATACTGGAGGAAAATCCTCTGGGGGAGAGGTTCACGGTTTCCAACGGTTGCCGATCACGCGGATCGAAGGGCGCGCGTGCGCTGATGAATGCTTCGATGACCTGGTTCGGAATGTTGCGAACCGTCTCTTCGATTTCGGCGTAGTTGGCCACGACAGGTTCGACGCCGTAATCGAAGACGTGGACGTCGCCGTAGCGGCCCATGTCGTCGTCGGTGGCGAAGAGCATCTTATTCTTGGCCACGTCCTTCTTGTTGAAATAGCCCCACTGAATGGCGCCCTTGTCGTGAGGCATCACGTCTTCCGTGGCGCGCATCTGCCAGCCGATGAAGGCGCCGGCTTTGTAAACGCTGTATTCCATCACGGAAGAGCTGGCGTATTTGCCCTTCCACTTGTCGAGCTTGTCGCCCTTGACGTAGGCGGTCCACCACGCGTTGAGTTCCTCGCGGCTGATGTTGTCGGCGATGCTGCCGGCGAAGTTGTGGCGCAGACCGAGAACATGGCCGACCTCGTGGGCGACGACTTCGCGGACGTAATCCTGTGAAGCACGCAGAGCGGCGGCATCGGTGAGATCTTCGTTGGCGAGAATGTCCTCGAGGTCCTTGGCCATGCGGCGGGCGAAGTCGCGGTGGTTCACGTGGCAAACCGTGGAACCGGGGAAGCGGATACCGCGGTTTTCGGTCTTGGGTTTGTCGTCGCCTTCCTTCTTGTCGTCACCGGCGATCTCGCGCATGGCGCGGAGAAGACGGCGGGCGCGGGATTTGCCGCTGACGGCGAAGACGCTGGTCATGTAAGCCTGGCCGTGCTTGCACTCGCCGGTGCGAGGATCGACGAGGATGTCGGCGTAAGCGAATCCGGCGCTATCCCAGGGAACCCACTGCACGATGTTGTGTGCGGCGTCGGGGGCGGTGACCTTGCGCGGAGCCTTGGCGGCCTTGACGAGCGGTTTACCGAAGGCGCGGTTCCAATAGAGAATGCCATCGCGGACTGCTTCCACGTATTCCTTCGGCGTGTTGGCGCTCCAGTAGAAGGTGACGGGTTTGGAGATGTCGAAGTGCGCGATCTTGGTGGTGCTGCGTCCGGTGGTCTTTTCCAGCTGCGGCTGCGTCTCGAAGAACATCGTGTAGCGCTTGGTGTCGACGGCGTTCTCCTTGCTGGTGAACTTCTTGCGCACATAGGGCTGAAGGAAGTAGCGGAGTTCGTAACGGGCTTCTTCGTTCTGGGAACGCCGGCGGTCACGGACCTGAGCACTCTGCCGGACGATCAGGAGGTCCTTGTCGCGGGCGACCGAGAAGACGCGGCTCATGGAAACTTCGGCGACCTGATCGCGGTCCGACGAACTGAAGCGGGTCGAGTTGGCGTACCAAATTTCGGTGAACACACGCCGCATGCCCTTGTTGAAATCGATGACGACCTGGTTGTCATCCTGCTTGATGATCGGAAAGGTTGTGATTAAGCGTTTGGTAGGGAGATCGTCGGTGACGACAAGGCCTTGTGGATTCTCGTAGAGATCCACGCCATCATGGAAAAGTTGGAAACGGACGATCTTGCCGGCCAAACCCGTGCTGGTGGCAGCGCCGGCCTGCGGGATCATGGATCCGGACATGAGAAAGTCGCGATTGAGCGAAGCCTTGGGAATGCTGACGCTGTAGTTGGGAGCGACCTCGAGCGGCAGGGTGGCCTTGGACTTCTTGCTGGGGCGCTTCTTTTTCTTCTTTGGTGCGGCCTTGGCCGGCGCTTTCTTGGCGGCCGCCTTTTTCGCTGCGACCGGGGCTTTCTGTGCCGGTTTCTTATCAGCTTCGGCGGCCGTGGATCGGTTGCTCAGCAAACCGATCGACACGACGAAAATCAACGAGGGGAATAGAATCTTGTTCCACATAATTTGAGGTGGAGCGGAGTAAAAGGGAGAGGAGGGGACTCATCAATGCCAAAAAAAGAGCGGCTGCCGAAGCAGCCGCTCACGAATTCCAATTGTGTTCCGGATCAGGCTCCTACCTGGTAGCGGAGGAAACGACGGACTTCGAAATCGTCACCGACTTCTTTGCCGATGTTGGCAACGTGTTCCTTGATGGAAATGTCGCCGTTCTGCTTCACGAAGCCCTGGTCGACGAGGCAGTAGGTCTGGAAGTGCTTTTCCATCTTGCCGCGGATGATGCCTTCGAGAGCCTTCTCGGGTTTGTCCTTCATCTGCTCACGGATGACCGCTTTTTCCTTCTCCAGTTCTTCCCGGTCGAGGCCGTCGCGATTGAGGGCCGTGGGATTGGCGGCTGCGATCTGCAGCGTGATGTCGCGGACGAGTTGCTTGAATCCTTCGGTGGAGATGGACTCGGCCTTGCCGGCGCCGACTTCCACGAGCACGCCGACCTTGCCACCGGTGTGGATGTAGGACGCGATGGCACCGGTGCCGTCAACTTCCCAGCGTTCGCTGCGCGAGATCTTGATGTTTTCACCCAACTTGGCCACGGCGGCGGTGCGGCCTTCCTCGAGGTCAGCGTTGGCATTGTCAGCCAAAGTGGAGGCGACGGTGTCGCAGTAGGCCTTGAAATCGTCGTTCTTGCCGACGAAATCGGTTTCGCAATTCACTTCGACAAGTACGCCCACGGCGGAGTCACCCGAGATGAATTGGGCGATGATGCCTTCGTTCGCTTCGCGGGCGCCTTTCTTGACGGCCTTGGCTTCGCCCTTCTTGCGGAGGATTTCGATGGCGCCGTCGATGTCACCGTCGGTTTCGGTGAGCGCCTTCTTGCAATCCATCATCCCAGCGCCGGTCATTCGGCGGAGATCGGCTACAGCTGATGCGGTTATTTGAGCCATTTCAGTCTTCGTTCTTCTTTCAGTTATCGGTTTCGCAACAAAAAGGCGGCAGCGATCACTGCCGCCCGGTTGTCTGGTTTAATCTTCAGGCGGCGGCCGGCGCGGCGGCTTCGGTCGGTGCCGCGGCATCACCTTCGGCTTTGGGAGCTTCTTCCGCCGGTGCTTTGGGGGCTTCTTCCGCTGGCGTTTCGGCAGCCGGTTTCTCCGTGGCTTTCTCTTCTTCGGCTTTCGCTGCTTTCGCGGCGTGTTCGCCCTTGGCTTCCTTGATGGAAGCAGCGACGGATTCGATCACGACGCGGATGGCGCGAATGGCGTCGTCGTTGCCGGCGATGGGGTAATCGACGAGATCGGGATCGCAGTTGGTATCGACGAGAGCAACGATGGGGATGCCAAGCTTGCGGCCCTCAGCGACGGCGTTGTGCTCGCGCTTGAGGTCGATGATGAACATGGCGTCCGGGGCGGAGGACATGTCGCGGATACCACCGAGGTTGCGAATGAGCTTGGCGCGTTCGCGATTGAGGGAAGCCTGCTCCTGTTTGACGTAATCGTTGATGGACCCGTCTTCGACCATCTTCTCAAGTTTGTTGAGTCGCGCGACGGAGTTCTTGATGGTGGTGAGATTGGTGAGCGTGCCACCGAGCCAACGGTCGGTGACGTAGAATTGTCCGGCGTCCCGGGCCGACTCCTTGACGAGGGACTGGGCCTGTTTCTTGGTGCCGACGAAGAGGACCTTGCCGCCACTGCGCACTTTCTTGCTGAGGAAGTTGCAGGCAGCAGTGAGCTGCTGAACGGTCTTGCTGAGGTCGATGATGTGGATCCCGTTGCGCGCTTCGAAGATGTAGCGCTTCATGCGTGGGTGCCAACGGCGGGTCTGGTGTCCAAAGTGGACACCGGCTTCGAGGAGTTCTTTGAGTCCGGTATTTGCCATGTTATTTG
>JBMYQZ010000536.1:0-4312 GCA_049601855.1 Limisphaerales bacterium
TCGCGGGCCTTTTTCATCCGAGTTGATTCGGACCAACAAAAAACCTGCATCGTTGCCGATGCAGGTTTCGCAATTCGTTGTCCGATCGCTCAGATGAACTCGTTGATCAGGTTCTCGAGGAACTCCTGACGACCGCTCTCGTTCTTCACTTCCTTGTTGGCCAAGGCGTATTTCTCGAGTTGGCGGAAACCAACCTTGCCGGCTTCGATTTTGGCGCCGATACCGGAGTCGTAGGAGCTGTAGCGCTGCTTCACAAAGTCGGCGAGGCGTCCGTCCTTGCGGATGGCGACGGCGATGCGCAGGCCGCGCGCAAAGGCGTCCATGCCACCGATATGCGCATGGAACAGGTCAATGGGTTCGAAGCTTTCGCGACGGACCTTGGCGTCAAAATTCACGCCACCGGTCTTGAAGCCACCCCACTTCAGGATGCCGAGCATGCACTGGGTGGTGAGGTACAGGCTGGTCGGGAACTGGTCGGTGTCCCAGCCGAGGAGTTCGTCGCCGGTGTTGGCGTCGATGGAACCGAGGGCATCGGAGGAACCGGCGACTTCCATTTCGTGCTGCATGGAGTGTCCGGCCAAGGTGGCGTGGTTGGTCTCCAGGTTCAGCTTGAAGTGCTTCTTCAGGCCGTAGGTGCGCAGGAAGTTCAGGCAGGCGGCAGCGTCGGAATCGTATTGATGCTTGGTCGGTTCCTTTGGCTTGGGCTCGATGTAGAACGGGCCCTTCAGCTTGATCGACGTCTTGTAGTCGACGGCCATGTTCAGGAACGCACCGAGGTGGTCGACCTCGCGCTTGAGATCGGTGTTCCAGAGCGACTGATAACCTTCGCGTCCGCCCCAGAAAGTGTATCCTTCGCCACCGAGTTCCTTGGTGACTTCCAGGGCCTTCTTCACCTGCGCGGCGGCATAGGCGAAAGCGTCGGCGTTGCAACTCGTCGCGGCACCGTGCATGTAGCGCGGATGAGCAAAGAGGCAGGCCGTGCCCCAGAGGAGTTTGATGCCCGTGCGCTTCTGCTCTTCCTTGAGGACCTTGACGACCGCATCGAGGTTCTTGTTGGACTGTGCGAGCGTCTTACCTTCAGGTGCAACGTCCCGATCGTGAAAGGCGTAGTACGGCGCGCCAAGCTTCTCCATGAACTCAAAGGCCACGCGAACGCGGTTCTGGGCATTCTTCACGGAGTCGGTGCCGTCGTCCCAAGGACGAATGGCCGTGCCGGAACCGAAGGGATCAGCGAGCGGATTACGAAAAGTGTGCCAATAAACGACCGAGAAGCGCAGGTGCTCCTTCATTGTCTTGCCGGCGATGACTTCGTCCTCGTTGTACCACTTGAAGGAAAGTGGATTCGTGGAATCCGGACCTTCGTACTTGATTTTCTTGATCTTCGGAAATGCGGCTTTGGCCATGCGCGTTTTGTTATGGGAATCCCTGATTCCAAGCAAGAGAATACCACCCATGAAACGCCTGCTCCCCGGAATAATGCTCTCGGCCAGCCTGTGGAACGCCTATGCTGCCGACGTGGAAATCATCGCCCATCGCGGCGCCTCCCATGACGCCCCGGAAAACACCATGGCTTCCGTGCGCCTGGCGTGGGAACGAAACGCGGACGGAGTCGAAATCGACGTGATGCTCTCGAAGGAAGGCAGCATTGTCCTTTTCCATGACAAATCCCTCAAGCGTCTCGCCGGTCGGGACGGCAAGATCGGTGACCTCACTCTCGCCGAGATCCGCCAACTTGATGTCGGCAAATGGAAGGCTGCGAAGTGGACCGGCGAACGTGTCCCCCGTTTGGCCGAAGCCCTGGCTACGATTCCGAAGGGCAAACGCATGTTCGTCGAATTAAAGACCGGCCCCGAGATCGTCCCGGAATTGAAGCGCGTGGTCGCAGCCTCTGGCAAGGCACCGGAACAGATCATCTTCATTAGTTTCAACTACGACACCTGTGTGCGCATCAAGCGCGAGATCCCGCAATATCAGGTTGCGCACATCAGTCGTTTTCGCAATCGCCCAAATCCCGCCAAGCCAACGCCGACGATTGAAAAACTCATCGCCGGCGCCAAGGCAGGCAATCTCGATGCACTGGATCTCGACGGCAATGGTGGCGTGGGCGCCGAGGAAGCGAAGAAGATGAAAAGAGCCGGCCTCGGATTCTATGTCTGGACGATCAATGATCCGAAGCGCGCCCGCGAGTTGATCGCCGCCGGCGTGGAAGGCATCACGACCGACCGACCAGGTTGGCTGCGCGATCAGTTGAGTCGGTAAAATTCCTCAGGTTCGGGCACTGGCCGGACGTTTCGAATAACCTACTCTAAGTTCATGGACCTCTTCCATCGAACCCGCGACATACGTGTTCTCGCGGCACCCGTCCTGATGTCACTCATTCTCGGGACGGCTTGCACCAGCACCGAACAATCCACGACGAAAACGATTGCATCCTCGCCGGCTTCCATTCTCACGCCCGCTCCGGCACTGGCGACTCCAATATCCGATCCGCCGATCATAGATTTCTTCGATCCCCGAGGTTGAGCATCAGGTGCTTCTCCGCAGCCGTGCGCTGTGGCCCCTTGACCGGATAGCATCACTTCGGATCACGTTCCTGGAGAATCTTCTCCAACTCGGCCTCGGGAATGTTCGCCCGGATCGCGCCCCAGATCAGGGCGGTGAATCGCGGGAAGGGATAGTCAGGCGGGAAGTCGGCCCAAACGTTGTAGGCCTCGCGATAGCGTTTCTCCTTCGCAAGCTTTCTCATCCGGGCGTCGTAATCGCGGAACAGATTGGCGAAGGATTCCGTTTCCTTGTTGAGCCAGGCGTTCAGTTTCTGCTCGACGATCCCACGGTCCTCAGTACTGAAGGCTCCCTGCAGAACGATACGATAGTGCATCACGACCTGGGCAATCTTGTCGGGATTCTCATCGGCGAAGTCATCAGCCAGCTTCAGATTCTCCGCAAAGCTCCCTTCCATCCTCGGTGGTCGCGGCGGACGACCGGCTCGAAATGGCAGCCAATCCCACTGAAAGTTGATCGGCTCGTACATCTCAAACACCTTCTGGTGTTCACGCGGCAGGTTTTCGACCGAATTCGTGCTCGCCGGCGCGACCGCGACTGGAGTCGGGGGCGGAAGCACGGCTTGGCGTGATCGCTTGACGTAGGTGCGCACGGCGAGGGCCACCATCAAGACCGCCACGCACGCCATCGCGGTGAAAAGAAGATCCCGCTGCTGTTTGCTTTCGGTGGGAGTGAAGCTGGCGGTGGTATCGAAGCGACGCGAATCCGAGGGCGAGAGACTGTCACGGCAGGCGGCGAGTGCTTCCAATAGTGAATTGTAGTCGGGGAACCGATCCGCCGGCTTCTTCGCCGTCATCCGCTGGATTGTGGCTTCGATCACAGGCGGCAGGGCGATGCTCGAATCGGCCAGGGCCGGCATGGCGACGGAGGTGTGCGCTTCAATGATCTTCATCACCGACTTGCCGGTGAACGGTCTTTCGCCGGTCAGCAGATGGTAAAAGGTGATGCCGAGCGAATAGATGTCCGCGCGGTGATCCGCGTTGATGATGTCCTCCGCCTGTTCGGGCGCCATATAGTACGGTGAACCAAGGACCGTTCCGACCAAGGTGACGTTGCTTTCGACATCCACCTGCTTGGCCAGGCCAAGATCCGCCACGCGCACGCGGCCCTTCTTGTCGATCAGGAGATTGTCCGGCTTGATGTCCCGATGGATCAGGCCGATTTCCGCGGCCGCCTGCAGCGCGGAGGCGGCGGAGTGAACAATCCCGATGGAGTCCAACGGCGGAAACTTGCCCGCGTCCTTCAAGCGCTGGCCCACGCTGCCGCCTTCGATCATTTCCATCGCGATGTAACGACAGCCATCGGCTTCGCCGTAGTCGTAGACATGCACGAGATTCGGATGCGTGACGGCGGCCGCGGTCTTGGCCTCGCGTTCGAAGCGCTGTTGAAAAGTCGGATCGTGATCCAGTTTGGTGGACATCACCTTCAGCGCCACCTTGCGATCGAGCGCCGGTTGGCGCGCCTCGTAGACGGCGCCCATCCCTCCCTGACCCAGTTTGCCGAGGATTTCGTAGGGACCGATTTCATCCGGCATCGAAGCGGATTCGATCAACGCGGAAGGAATCCGTGAATCACCACTATCGGAATCCGGCGAGAGAATGGTGGGTTCATTCGCGAGCGCGACGCGAACGCATTGCGGGCACTCGCTGGCGCCGTGGGGAAGGATCCCTCCGCATTTTGGGCAGTTCGTAATCTCGCTCATTCCTCGGCGCTCGGATCCGGTTCCAGATGGTAGATGCGCATGGTGCCG
>JBMYQZ010000537.1:0-4298 GCA_049601855.1 Limisphaerales bacterium
ACCATGGTCAGATCGGAAAGGGAACCCGATCCGAAAGCCATGATTTGGCCGTCCAGGGTGACGGCGAAAAGTTGGCCATTAGCGGCGAGCAGGCGCTGAATGTTGCCGTCGATTTTCTTCATCCATCCCACGCTCCTGTCGGATAGGTTGACGGCGGTGAGGGAATTGGTGCCGGCGGCGTAGAGGTGATTGCCGGCCTTGATCAGATCGCCGGAGGCGTCCGCGGCGATTTTCGCGACGGCCTTCTTTTTCTGGTTCAGGATCTGGATCGCGTTGGGGCCGGTCTTGTTGGTGATGGCGGTGTAGATATAGTCCTTCGTCAGCACCGGTTCATTGCAGACGAAGGATCCTTTCTTCCCGTTGGCCAGATTATAGCTGCGAACGCCTCGGTAGCGGGTATGAACGAAGTACTCGGAGCCGTTGGCGATGACGAAGGAGCCGCCGTTGCCTTTGCCACCGGCGTTGATTTCGAAGTGCACGAACTTGCCAGTGGCGCGGTCGAAGGCGGCCGGGACAGAGCGGCCGCCGGGAACGAGAAGAAGTTTTTCCGTCGCGACCATGGTGCCTTGCGGGGCTACACCGGCAAACGACGGAGCGCTGTGGGGTTGCTTGATGTATTGGGCGCCGGTGCTGTCGTTTACCCATTCGACTTCGCCGGTGTCGGCATTCAGAGAGTAGATGAACGTGCCCATGAAAGGCCAGATACTGGCGGCGAAGTAGACGTTGCCATCACGGATCACCGGGCCACCGCGAGCGGGCCAGGCGGAGATCACGCGTTTGTTGCCGAGGACTTTCAGTGGCGATGGTCCACCGCGAAACTTCCACTTCAGCCTGCCGGTGTCGGCGGCGAGGCAATAGAGGTATCCGTCGTCGCTGGTGACGTAAATCTTGGATTGGTAGCCGACAGGGGGTAGGCGCACGGGGCCGTCCGTGTAAAAGCGCCAGGATTCACTGCCGTCCGCCGTGTTGTAGGCGACGACCTTGTCGGAGTCGTTGAAAGTGAGGAACAATCGACTACCAAGGACGATCGGTTCGAAGACGCGATCGTAGGGCATCAGGTCGTGGTTCAACGGATCATCCCAGACCTGTTCGCGGGGGGAGAGCTTCAGGGTCCACTGAAGATGGAGTTTGTCCGGGAGCTGTTCCGGTGAATCGGCACGGTGTTCGGCGTCGTAACGCCACATCGGCCAGTCGGCGGCAGGCCCGACTGAGACGGACAACAAAACCAGTATTGCAACGATCTTCATTTCGTTTATTTGGCAGTTAAGAAAGATATGGACTCGGTTCCTTCGGTGACTATGCCCCATGCGCAGTTCTCACAGATCCTTGAGGATCGATTCGCTGGGGTGTCGATTTCCCATTCAACTCCGAATTCGACAGATGATCGCTCTCCACAGTGCGGGCATTGAAAATCAGCCAAGTTCCGTTCATGCACAGATTTTACCTTTGCGAATCGAAATAGCTCGCCAAGCGGCGTGCGCCCCTTCAGTTCAACATCGATGCCTACATTTAAGATCTCACCAACCCAATGTCGGGCATCTTCGAACGACGGCGGTTCGACCCATCCTTCGATCTTGATTCCCATTCTGACCTAAAGCGTTTCGTTGAAGGGGGCTCCGAGGCAGATGAGTTCACCGCTTTGGGTGGTGATGAAGAGGCGGCTATCGGCGATGGCCATGCCGTCCCAGGCGGGCGTGGGGATCTGGAATTCGTCGAGTTTCTTGCCGTCGTCCGTTGACAACTTCAACAGACGTCCGTCTTCGTGGGCGACGTAGAGTGCGTTCGCGGCAAGGGCGATGGCGTGGAGGCGGTTGTAGAGTTGGGTGCCGCGTTTGACGGGTTTCTTCTTCAGCTCTTCCGGCGTGAAGAGGTCGTGGACCCATTCGGCCTTATCCGCGATCTTGTAGGTGCGGTAGGGCTTTTCGCCTTTGCGAGCCATGCCGGAGGCGGCCCAGCCGGTAATCCATTTGCGGTTGAACTTGTCGACGTCCTCGACTTCGTAGTCGCGCCGGAAGAGTTCGGTGGTGCCGTTGAGGGAACCGAAGACGGTGTTGTCGCGGAAGACCGTCAAGGGACGACGACGGGCTTCGCCGGCGAAGCGGTGTTGATGGCGAGCGCCGTAGGTCCAGGAACCACGCGGGATGATGCAGGCGCCGGAACCAGTGTCGATCTTCGCGAAGGCGTTCCACTTGTCGACCT
Source organism: Limisphaerales bacterium (assembly GCA_049601855.1). Classification (GTDB taxonomy): domain Bacteria; phylum Verrucomicrobiota; class Verrucomicrobiia; order Limisphaerales; family JAYPXF01. The sequence continues at coordinate 2,200 of JBMYQZ010000537.1, forward strand.
TCATGTCCTTGCCATCCTTGGAGATCAGCCAACGGGAAAGCGCGACGCGGTCGCCTTCGGCGTGGAGGATGTCGAAGGGATCGAAGTCGAGGCCCGAGTTTTCGTAGTCACCCTTCTGCGGAATGGTGTCGATGCGGTGAACCCAATGTTTGGTGCCGGTGAGCGGGTCGATCGAAAAGACAAGGACGCCGCCATCGGCAAGCGGCTGGCGGCCGGCGGCAAAGTAGGCGCGATCGTCGATGATCAACACGGCGCCGGGAACGGGCCACGGAGATTCGACCTGACCGTAGGCAACGATGCGTTCGTTGGAAGGGGCGGCTTGGAGTCGCCAGACCAGGTCGCCAGTGTCGGCACGGAGAGCGTAGACGGATCCGGCGCTGGTACCGAAGAGAGCGAGGCCTTTGTGAATGGCGGGCGGGGTGTCGACTCGTCCGTTGGCGGTGAAGCGCCACTTGACCTTGCTGGAGGTCATGTCGACGGCGATGACTTCGTGGGCGTTCGGGCGGGTGACGTAGACGAGGCCGTTGGCAATCGTCGGGGCGCTGAGCGGTCCCTTGATCACGGCGTTCTCCCGCCAGTCATGGAGGATCGGTCCGCCCGGTTCCTTGGTGAAGGGCATGATGTCATCCTCGACGGCCAGTTTGACGGACCAGACGGGTTTGAGTGCCTGCGGACCATTGGCCTTGGTGCTGCCGCTGCGCCAGCGGTCGTTGCGATACAGGGGCCAGTCGGTGAGCTTGGGTGCGGGGGCTTGAAGTTCGATCTTGGCCGTTCCGAGTTCGACGGGGAATTCGAGATCCTCGACCGGGCCGTTCACCTTGTTGTAGTCGCCGCCTTCCGGGGCCATGGAGACAAAACCGCGGAGCATGGGCCAGCAGGTGCAATGTTTGGGCGTGGTGTAGACGAGGCCGTTGGCGGGGATCCAACCGTTTTCGCGGGAACAGTTTGCCTTGGTGATGCGGTTGACGACCATGTTGCCGGATTTGAGGTCGGTCATGTCGAGCGTGCCGGCGAACATGAAGTTCGGCGTGGCGACGGGCGGGAAACAGTGGGCGAGGCCGGCGGGATGCGTCTTGAGCGTGACGCCGGTCTTGGGGTCGAGGGAGGAGACCTGAACCGGGACGCGTTTCATGTTGGCCCGGTCGGCGTAGTTGGTCTTGCCGCCGTGAAGGATCCAGAGCGTGTCGTTGAGATACATCGCGCGGGCTTGGCGACGATGATTCATTCCCGGGGGATAAGCCTTCTCCCACAACGGCTTGCCGGTCTGGGCGGAGACGATCTTGATCTCGTTCCCAGTGTCATTGTCGTTCAGGGAGGAGAGCTCGAAGGTGAGTTGCTCCTTGTAGAGGACCGTGCGGGTGACCTTGGCGAGGAACGGGTATTCGTTGTTCTGCCACTTCACTTTTCCGGAGGCCAGATCGAGAGCGGCCGCGGTCAATTTCTCGCCGCGCTTTACCCGACCGTGAATGAAGGTGACGACGCCGTAACCCGCGACGACGTTGTTGATCTCGCCACCCTGGAAGATCCAAAGCTCCTTGCCGGACTCGACGTTGTAGGCGCGGAGCGAATCATCATCGGACGCGATGATCGTGCCTTCGTGGTGCAGCAATTCCTTCGGTCGCTTGAGTCCGCCGTATTCGCGGACCTTTTCACCGGTGGCGGCATCAAGGGCGACCAGCTTCGATTGGATAATCGCGAAAATGTATTTTTCCGCCGCGATGGGGCGAGCCTGGCTGCTGGACAGGCGGGGCAGATCGAAGTCGCCAGAGTTGCGCTTGGCCTTGGCGATGTCGTAGTGCCAGAGACGCAGGCCGTTGAAACTGTCACGGGCCAGGAGGCTGCCGTAGTAATTGCGTCCACCGGCCGAAACCATCCCTTCGACTTCATGACGCGCGGCAGCGACCCAACGGATGCGGCGTGGCGGGCCGACGGCGGTATCGGAGGAAACCGCATTGCCGTCCGCGCCGTGTCGGGGATGGGACCAGCCGTCGATGTTCTCGGGGCGCGGCTTGCGGGCGCTGGAGATGGGCTTGCCCGGGCGGATCGTGTCGAATCCCTTGGCCTTCAGCACCTTCACGCTGACCGCGTTGGGGGCGGTG
>JBMYQZ010000538.1:0-4296 GCA_049601855.1 Limisphaerales bacterium
TCGGCAAGATGAGTTCCTACCTGACGACCATTTACGGCGAGGAAGGCACCTTGCTGATTGAACCGCGTGAGGGCTCCGGGTTGCTCAAGGCCACCAGCGAACAGGAGGATGGCGTGGCCGTGGAAGTGCCGGAATCAGCGCCGGAGCTGAAATCCGCCAGCGCGCATTTTCTCTGGGCGATCGAAACCGGCGGTGATCTCCATCCCTTGTGCGATCCGGTCAATTGCCGGGATTCGCAGACGATCCTCGAGCGCGGACGCGTCGCGGCGAAGGAGAAGCGTGAAGTCGATCTCTGACAGCGTTCACCTCGCGAAGATGTCTTGCGTCTGACATCCGGGCTGCTCACTGGAACGGATGAACAGATCGCGTCCGGATTCGCGGGCGGTTATCTCCAACAGTCGTTCCCAAGGACACTTGGCGAGCGTGGGACTGGCGTCCGAGATCAGCCCGATCAGTGCGCCCTGGTGTTCGGGATCCTGATTTCGGATTGCGAGCAGCCAACAATGCACCGGCTCGGGAACGGTAACCTGTTGCGAGGTGGCGAGAATGGTGAGGGAGGCTACGGTGCCCAGCCGACTGGCCCGGTCCTGAAACAACGGCACTTCTTCGAAAGAAAACCAGCTCACTTCGAATTCCGCCGTCGAGGATTCGCGCAACCCCTCCAGCAAGCGCCATGCGTCCCGCCAAGCGTGGATGTCCTTATAAACCACACAGACGGACAGTGTTACGGGCGGCGTTCTTGCATTCATGGCCCAACAAGATCCTTCATTGCGAATAGGAAAACTCCCTGATTTTGGTCGATTTATGACCGTTTTATATCCGCGTGGGAAAAAAGTGAGTTCACGTGTAACCTCGGTCTCCGGATTCCTTAGGAAACGGCAGTTATGAGCGAAGAATCGAAAGACTGCCCCAAATGCGGCGCGCCGATCCCGGAGAATGCGCCGGAAGGACTTTGCCCGAAGTGCCTGTTGCTGGGGGCGAACACCGACACCGAGCCGGGTTATACGAGCACGATGCGAATTCCCAAACCGGCCGCTCCTTCGGTCGATCAACTTTCCTCCGCATTTCCCCAATACGAGATTCTGGAACTGATCGGGCAGGGCGGCATGGGCTACGTCTACAAGGCTCGGCAACAGCGCCTCGACCGCATCGTCGCACTCAAGATTCTCCCCGAATCCCTCGCGAATGATCCGGCCTTTGCGGAGCGCTTTCCTCGTGAAGGTCGGCTGCTGGCGAAGTTGAATCATCCGAACATTGTCACCGTGCACGACTTCGGCGTGATGGATCCGACGGCCGCCGTGGCGTCAGCCGCGGAGAGCCAGGAGACGGTCGCCACGGCCGCCCCCCAAGGCAGGTCAACTGGATCTGCTCCGGTCGAGCCCACGCATCGCTATTATTTTCTCGTGATGGAGTATATCGACGGCGCCAATCTGCGTCAGGCGATGCAGGCCGGTCGGTTCACTCCGGAGCAGGCACTCAACGTCGTGCCCAAGGTTTGCGAAGCGTTGCAATACGCCCACGACGAAGGCGTTCTCCATCGCGACATCAAACCCGAGAACATCCTCGTGGACACCAAGGGCCGTGTGAAGATCGCAGACTTCGGCATCGCCAAGATGGTCGACGCCGCGGACGGTACGAAGGACGCGACCTTGACTGGGGAAGGCTCCACGCTAGGCACTCCGCACTACATGGCGCCGGAGCAGATCGAGCAGCCCAGCAAGGTCGATCATCGTGCCGACATCTATTCGCTGGGCGTGGTCTTTTACGAAATGCTCACCGGCGAATTGCCGATTGGTCGCTTCGCCGCACCTTCAGAAAAGACCTCGGTGAATGCCCGCGTGGACGAGATCGTCTTTCGCGCGCTGGAGAAGGAGCGCGAGCTTCGACAACAGAGTGCGGCCGAGATCAAGACCGCGGTGGAAACGGCGGCGGCACAACCGCCCCCTTTTAAGCAACCACGCGGCGAGGTTGTGAAAACGGCGCAGTGTTTCGTCTCCATACCCGAGTATCTGTCGACCTTCAAGGCGCGCTTCAGCCATCCCTTCACCGCCGCCGGCGACGTGATGCTGCAGCGGGACAAGCTGGTCTTCACCAGCCCCGAGGCGGAGATGGTGTTCAAGTTCAAGAACATCCGCGACGTCAGCGTCGGCCAGATGAACTGGTGGTCGCAGAAGGAAGGTATCTCGGTCATCGCCATCACCCTCGAAGGCGATGGAATCGAGCGAACGTTTCTGCTGCGTCCGATGGGCCCCTGGCCGGAACCGGTCTTGCAGGGCAATCGCCACTGTGCGGAGTGGGCGGATGAAATTCGCCAAGGCATTGCGGCCGTCGTCGGAACCAAACCCCGCGAGACGCCGGCGCAAAGTCTCCCGCTTCCGCCCGCGCCGCGCTGGATCATGCCGGCGGTCATCGCTACCGTATTGTTCGGTCCGATGTTCGCTTTCCTTGGCGCCAATATCGTAGGCAACGGAGAAAAGCATGACGATCTCCTCCCCATGGTGATTGGACTCGGAATGATTGGTGCGAACCTGGTCGCCGTGTTGTACGCCCTGATGGCGAGTCTTACCTTCACCACCACACGCTGGGCTTTGCAACGCGGCAACCTCCACGGTTTGACGCTTCCCTACGGAACGGGCGATGACTCGAATCGGCGCGGCAAAGTGGGTAATGGGATCGCGTACGGAACGGTGGCGTTCTATGGGGGAGTTGCCCTTTGTTACCTGATGGCTGCAATCGTCCGCTTCGGCGAAGGTGGATTCATTGCCACGGTCTTGCTCGCCTTGCTGGGAGCGGGCGGTGCAGCCGTTTCGATTGCGACCAATCCGGGAACGCCTCGGGGACGCTTCCGGGTTGCCTCGGTGATCGGATTCCTCCTGTCCCTGCCGGTCATCGCGTTTGGCGTGTTCTTCCTCTACGCCATGACCCAGGAAAGCGGTGGATGGAACCCCGCCCTGTCGGAAGCGGTGCTCGTGCCGCTGTTCATCTTGGGCACGTTCATGTTGCCGTGGGCCGCCTTTCGCCTGCATGGCGCTGCTGCTCAGGCATCGGAACCGGCTTCCCCGCCTGCCAGTCAACCTGCGATCAATCCGTGGCCGCGTCGTATTTTTCTGCTCATTGTAATCATCATCGTGCTGCCGGTGGTTCTGTTCGTCGTCATGTTGTTGGTGCCCTATCTCGCCTGGAATCAGGCGGGGGCGCCCAGTAGCCCGGCCCAGGCTTCGCTGGCCAGCGTTTCGACCACCGGAAATGTCGTGCTGGTGGACGTCAACGTGTGGACGCGGGATCGCAGCCATCGGTTGACGCCCAACTTCACCGGTCCGGCTCTGTCGGAGCAGCTCACCAATTCTTCCCCACGGCCCGGAAATATGATGCTGCTCTTCCCGACCCCGGTCGGTAAGGAGCCTGCCGTCCACAACCAGTTCAACACCGTCCAGGTCGGCGATCGCCCCAACAACTACCGGCTCGCCTTTGCGCTCCGGGATACGGCGACGGCCAAGGCCGCTGCCGAGCACATTCGTCGTTCGTTCGATTCCATGCGCCGCAGCCAACCGCACGTCCGCAGCCAGTTGTTTCTCTTTCACATCAAGCACGACAACGGCACGGAATCCTACGCGAGCCTCAACTTCAGGAAGTCCCGCCGCTTCTGGGTGCTGGAAAAGCTGCTGCCGGGCCAGACGCCCAAGATTGATTATGGGACCTTGCGCATGGAGGAGAAGAAGCTGCGCCGTGAGGAAAGAAACGATGTCAAACTCGGGAACCTGCCTGTGACGGTTTCCATCAGGAAACTCGACCTCGTGAACATCGTGGGCAAGCCGGAGTTCGACAATCCCTCGACGGCCAAGCGACCCAGGTCCCGCGTGTTTTCCAATCGCGTCGTGCGGGCCGAGATCGAGATCAAGACCGAACCCGGTGTCCCCGCCATCGCCTTCAACTTCGAGGGGGCCTATTTGGAGTCGTCGTTGCTCGATGCCATCGCAACCCCGCTGCACCACAGCAAGGTCCAACCGGCCCCCGGTGTTGCGCAACTCGCCTTTCAACTGGGCCGCGGACCGCAACCGACGTCGATGTTGTCCACCACGATGATGATCCCGCTGCCGGACGAAGCCGCTGCCCGCGAGGTGATGCGGCAGTTGGAGGAGTTCCGCAAACAGCCGGTCAAGAAATTGGTCGAGCGCGATGAAGTTGCCGGGCAATTCCGATTCGATTTCTTCGATGTGCCGCAGACCAGCCGCGGTGCATACAGCGGATGGTTTCTCTTCGCCAAGGGTGGCCCGATGCGCCGCCTTCCAGCGCCGC
>JBMYQZ010000539.1:0-4291 GCA_049601855.1 Limisphaerales bacterium
GCGCCGGCTACCGCCGGCGCTTTTTTCGTCAGATCTTCAAACCGCGAATGGGTCGCCCATTCCTGAATCCAAATTGCGGCCCAACAAGAATCAAGAGCCGATCTACAACTCCGAAGAAACACTCATATTGTCGCCGATCCAGGGTTTTCAGTTTCAATTCTGATGGGGCTTCGCTACGGATATGCCGGCAAACAAATGGCCCGTAAATCATCACGAAAATCAAACGGCTCCGGTGAACTGAACCTGGTCGCGACAATCATCACCTCCACCCTTCGTTGGCTCGTTCGTACGCGAACGGGGCGCTACGTATTTCTCGGTTTCAACGCCCTGATCATCCTGGCCGGCAGCGGTTGGTACCTGGCGCAACCGACGGAAAGGAAGGCCGAAATCCGCCTGCTCGTGAGCAACTACATGGAGCGGGAAAAGCAGGTCAATCTCACCGAATTGGCGTGGGATCTGTGGCAGTACTATTACGGCGATCAGTTTGTGGCGTCTGAGTTTCGGGGAGGAGAAAACCCGGTGTATGGCGGCGTTCCCGACGCCTCCGGGCTTTCCTTCAAGGTTCGGCTGCTGAACAACGAGGGTTACGCAGTGGGATATGCGGACTCGCTGAAGAATCCGCTCTGGGTTGCCTACCGACTCTACGACCAGGCCGAAGTCAAGAAGGCCGGAGAGCGCCCGGATCGCTTCGACACGGACGAGCGAACCTTCGCGAAGGTGAGATCGGATGATTACACCAATAGCGGCTATGATCGCGGGCATCTGGCCCCGAACTACGGCATCGCCTTGTGCTACGGCCGGGAGGCGCAGGAACAGACCTTTCTCATGTCCAACATCGTGCCCCAGAAACACGGGCTGAATGCCGGGCCGTGGAAAGAACTGGAAATGCGGGCGGCGGTCAATTATCCGGCACGGTATCAGGAGGTCTGGGTGCTGACGGGGCCCGTGTTTGGAGCCCAACCGAAGAAGACGAAGGGCGGCGTTCCGATTCCGGAAGCCTGCTATAAGATCATGATCGATGAGACCGGCGGCAAACTGCGGGCGCAGGCCTTTCTCATGCCGCAGGACATTCCCAAGGGCGCGACTCCCAAGCAGTTCCTCACCAGTATCGATGAAATCGAAAAACGCACCGGTATCGATTTCCTACCTGAGATTGAGGATCAGGTTGAAAACCAGCTCGAAAGCCGGACCGCCGACGGTGCGTGGTAAGAGCCGCTACTTCAACCCTTCGCGCAGTACGGCGACGGCTTCCGGTAGTTTGTAGTGCCGCTTCAGGCCTTCTTCGCGAAGCATCGCTGCCGGGACACGTTCCATGAATTCGGGAAAGGTGCGATCGGCGCCTTCGCGCAGGGATTTCTGACCGGGCTTGGATTCCCAGAACTCAGCTTGGAGCTTCTCGATGGCGCGCCCGGCTTCGTCGTTGGAGAGATCTTCGCGCTTGGCCATGAGCCAGACGTTCTCGGGATCGCCGGGCAAGGCCACGGGGAAGGCGACGAACTTGACCTTGTATTCCTCCGCATCGGGATCGTCCAACTCGGGCGCGGCGGGATCGACTTTCATTTCGCCGTAGTAGTCGGAGCCGTCCGGGAGTTGGACCTCGACCGCCATCACCTCGTCGGCCGCCATCGGTTGGACGATGACGGTGCTGTCCTTGAAACCGTCAGTCATGATCTTCTCCAGATCCTTGATCGTCTTCTCCTGCAGGTTGGGGACGGGAGTCTTGCGGCAGAACTTTTGAAAATCCTTTTCGCGTTCCTTGGCCAGCAACACCTTCTCGACCGCCTTCAATATCTTCTTGGCCAACTCGGCGTCCTCCGTGGTTTTCGGGAGGACGTTTTCGAGGATTTCAAGGAGCGGGTTGGAGCTCTTTCTGGAACTGGATTGCATCATGGCTTTGCTCGCGGGCGGGAAGTTCTGCCAGATGACATTCACTTCACCAAGCAACTTTCTTCGCGTGTGAATAATTCCGGTTTGATTCACGACCGGCAGCTCTGGAAGATGCGCGCCCTTTCACATGAACGAGGATCATATCCAACGCATCGCGACGGAACTGAACGTGCAACCGCGACAGGTTGCCGCCACGGGTAAACTGATCATTGAAGGCGCGACCGTGCCTTTCATTGCGCGCTATCGCAAAGAGGTCACGGGCAGTCTCGATGAGGTCGCCATCACCAGCATTCGTGATCGGATCACCGAACTCGCCAATCTCGATCAACGACGGCAGGCAATCATCAAGTCCCTGGACGAGAGATCGCTGCTGACGGACGCCTTGAAGAAAGCCGTGATGGAAGCGCCGAACATGGCGCGGCTCGAGGATGTCTTCCAACCTTACCGTCCCAAGCGTCGTACGCGTGCGACCATTGCGCGCGAGGCGGGATTGGAGCCCTTGGCCGATCGCCTCTTCGAACACCAGAACGATGCCACATCCGACGCGGAGAATTTCATCGATGCAACAAAGGGGATTGAAGATATCGAGCAGGCGCTGGCCGGTGCCCGCGATATCATCGCGGAAAAAGTCAGTGACGACCCAACCGCTCGTGGCACCCTGCGCCGTCGCTACGAAGAGACGGGCGAAGTCCGCACGAACGTGATGTATGGCAAGGAAGAGGAAGGCGCGAAATTCAAAGACTACTTCGACTGGCAGGAACCCTTGTCGAAAATGCCGAGCCACCGCTTGCTCGCGATCCGACGTGGCGAGTCTGAAGGCATTCTGATCATGCAGATTGCGGTCGACAACGACGTGGCGGTCAACGAACTGCAACGGCAATTCGTCAATGGAAACGGGCCGGCAGCCGAACAGGTCAAACTCGCCGTCGAGGACGGATTCAAGCGCCTGCTGCGACCGACGATTGAGGTGGAAAACCGGTTAAACTCCAAGAAATTGGCCGATATTGAGGCCATCAGGGTATTCGCTGACAATTTGAAGGAATTGCTGATGGCGCCAGCTTTGGGCGAAAAGCGGGTGCTTGCAATCGATCCGGGCTTCCGCACCGGCTGCAAGATCGTCTGCCTCGACGCCCAAGGGAAACTGCTCCATCACGGCGTGATCTATCCGACGATTCCCGGTCCGCGTGTGCAGGAGGCAAAGGAGATGGTCCTGGCCTTGTGCGCGAAGCTAAAGATCGAAGCCATCGCGATCGGCAACGGCACCGCGAGTCGTGAGACCGAAGCCTTTGTCCGCGGTCTGGGTCTGCCCAGCGCCATCACCGTGGTGATGGTCAACGAGAGTGGCGCGTCGGTTTACTCAGCTTCCGATGCCGCCCGCGAAGAGTTTCCCAACGAAGACCTGACCGTGCGTGGTTCCGTCTCGATCGGTCGCCGTCTGATGGATCCTCTGGCCGAACTGGTCAAGATCGAGGCGAAGTCGATCGGCGTCGGTCAATACCAACACGACGTCGACCAGATATTGCTGAAGAAGGGCCTCGATGACGTAGTGGTTAGCTGTGTCAACGGCGTTGGCGTGGAGCTGAATACCGCCAGCCGCCAGTTGCTTTCCTACGTCTCCGGACTTGGCCCGCAACTCGCCGGCAACATCATTGAACACCGCAACGAGAACGGTCCGTTCAAGTCTCGCGCGGAATTGAAGAAGGTCGCCCGCCTCGGACCCAAGGCCTTCGAACAGGCCGCCGGCTTTCTGCGTATTCGCGGTGCGAAGAATCCTTTGGATGCCAGCGCTGTGCATCCGGAGCGTTACGACATCGTGAAGCAAATGGCCAAGGACCTGAGCTGCACCGTCGCCGACCTGATCAACGATCCGGCACTGCGCCAACGCATCGATGTCAATCGCTACATCACCGATGAAGTCGGCTTGCCGACCCTGAACGACATCGTCCAAGAGCTTGCCAAACCGGGCCGCGACCCTCGCAAGCAGTTCGAGGTCTTCTCCTTCCAGGAAGGCGTTGAGACCATGAACGACCTGAAGCCCGGCATGAAACTCCCCGGCATCGTCACCAACGTCACCGCCTTCGGCGCCTTTGTGGACATCGGCGTGCACCAAGATGGTCTCGTCCACATCAGCCAGCTCGCCGATCGTTTCGTTCAGGACCCCGCCGAGGTGGTGAAGGTGCAACAGAAAGTCATGGTCACCGTCATGGAAGTCGACATCGACCGCAAACGCATCGGCCTCTCCATGCTCACCAATCCGGAACTGCCTTCCGAACGTGGCCAGAGTCCCCGTCGCGCACAATCACGCCCGTCATCACGCTCCCAGCAGCGCCCCGCCAAAAAGCAGGAGCCGGTTTCAGTGACCAACGACTGGTTCAGCCAAGCCATGGCCAAGGCCGAAGAGCGC
>JBMYQZ010000540.1:0-4281 GCA_049601855.1 Limisphaerales bacterium
CACACCCGACGGTTTGCCGTGGACGTTGTAGAGCGGCGACTTGATGACGCGGGCATAGATGCGGCCTTGCTCGGCTTCGTTTTCCTCGATGGTTTCAAAGTTCTTGCCGGAGTGCATCACCTCGAGATCGTTGGCACGATACTTCTCGGCGAGTTCTTTGGGGTAGAGATCGTAATCCGTATGGCCGATGATTTCTTCGAGCTGGTGACCAGATCTTTGCGCAGCACGTGCACCGGGAGGTTTTCGATCAGCTAATGGTAGAGCGCTTCCGACTCGCGTAGATCATCCTCGGCCTTCTGATGCAGGGTTACGTCACGCGAAATACCGAATGAGCCAACAACGTTCCCATCCTCGTCGCGTAGCGGGAGCTTGGTCGTGGAGAAACAAACCTCGCGATCGTCGTGGGAATTCTCGTTCTCGCGTTTGTCTATCAGCGGCGTGCCCGATTTCATCAACGCCTGTTCGTCGTTGAAATACTCTTGGGCCATCTCCTGGGGGAAGTAGTCGAAATCGGACTTGCCAATCATGTCCTTGCCGGATTTCTCGCCGAAGAACTTCGCTCCCCAATCACTGATCGCGAGAAACTTGCCGTCCCGATCCTTGAAATAAATGGCATCGGGCGCGAGCTCGAGCATCGTGCGGAAGAGGAAACTCTCCTGCTCCAATTGTTCCTGTGATTTCTCTTCAGACATGCACGTCTTCCCTGAATCGGAGGTCGGGTGGCAGTGCAAAAAGCATAAGCCTGAACTCCTCAGAAGCAAAGTGATCTTATTCTCATCCGTGGCGGGCCCGCGCTTGAACGATTCCTGAAATCTCGTCATGCTCACGAATGCTTTCCACGGGAATCGAATCCGTCCACTTCATCGGGATTTGTGGGACGGCCATGGCCTCGGCGGCGGCGGCCATGAAGGAGCGGGGATTTGTTGTCACCGGTTCGGACGAAAATGTCTATCCGCCGATGTCGACCTTCTTGCGGGAACGCGAGATCGAGGTGATGGCTGGCTACGACGAGGCGAATCTGGCGGGAAAGCCGGATCTGGTGGTGGTGGGCAACGTGATTTCACGTGGCAATCCGGAGGCGGAAGCGGTCTTGAACCAGCGGATCCGTTACTGCGCCTTGCCTGAACTGTTGAAGGAGTTTTTCATCCGCGGCAAACGTTCGATCGTGGTCGCCGGCACGCACGGGAAAACGACGACAACTTCACTCCTGACCTGGGTTTTCGAGCACAACGGTCGCAATCCGAGTTTTCTCATCGGTGGGATTCCCGGGAACTTGGGACAGGGTGCGCGTTTCACTGACAGCGAATGGTTCATTATCGAGGGAGATGAATACGACACGGCGTTCTTCGACAAGCGCAGCAAGTTTGTTCATTACCTCCCAGAGATCGCGATTCTGAACAACCTGGAGTTCGATCACGCCGATATCTTCGAAAATCTGGGTGCGATCCAAAAGTCAATCAGCCACTTGATTCGCATCGTGCCGGGTAATGGTTTGCTGTTGGCCAACGGTGACGATGCCAACATTGCCCCCTTGTTGGAGGCGACACCGTGTCCGATGCAGCGGTTCGGAATCGGGGAGGGCAACGACCTGCGGGCAGAAGCACTCGATCTCGGAGCCGACGACAGCGGGTTCGAATTGAATGGTGAGTCCTTTCGGGTGCCGATGATCGGTGAACTGAACGTCCGCAACGCGTTGGCTGTGGCGGCCGCGGCGAGACACGCCGGATTCTCACGCGACGAAATCAATAGCGCTTTCGACACATTTATTGGCATTCGGCGGCGCATGGACATCCGTGGGGAAGCTCGCGGAGTCGTGGTGGTGGATGACTTTGGACATCATCCGACTGCGATTGAAGAGACTCTGAAAGCCCTGCGTATCAAGTTTCAAGGGCGCCGTTTGTGGGCGGTTTTTGAACCGCGTTCGAACACCACCCGGCGCAATGTTTTTCAGGATCGGCTGGCCAAGTCGTTCGCCGAAGCCGATTGCGTCGTGATTGCCCAGGTGGCGCGCTTGGAGCAGTTGGCTGTCGAGGAGCGACTGAATCCGGAGAAACTGATGGAGCAACTACGGGCGGGCGGGCGGGCGGCGCATTATCTCGCAGACGTGGATGCGATTGTGGAGACCGTGTGCCGTGACGCGCGTGAAGGAGACGTGGTCTGTATTTTCAGCAACGGCGGCTTTGGTGGAATTCACCAGAAGTTGCTCGATTCACTCGCCGCTTGATCCTATCGGTTCCGAGGTGGTGGCTGCGTGCTGAGATTGAATTTCGGAGCCGGCTTGGTGGAGGTGCTGAACTCAATCTTCTTCATCGCCATCGGGAGATTGGACAGCAGCTTTGATTTCGTTTCCTGGAACTCGGGCCGTGAAATGCCGTTTAGGTTGCGTCGTGCCTCCGAGTATTCCTTTGCTTGGATGTGAATGCGGGCGAGGTGAATCATGATGCCTTCTTTCTCCAGGCGCGAAGGCGCAAGGTTGAAGGCACCTTCCCACGCATTGACTGCGTTGGTGTAGGGGAAAGGGCGCAGTTGGTAGTGTATCTGTGCGAAGTCCGTCGCCAACAGGAAGTCTTCGGGAGCGAGCTTGAGGGCCTGCCGGTAGTGGAGGGAAACTCTGGCGAAGATTTCCTGTTCCGTGCTCACGCCGAGGTAGGCCCGAGCCGCTTGCCTGTGCGTCAACAAGACGCTCGCGAAGTTTCGACGATAGGTGGCTTCGTTCGGCTTCAGGGAGATGGCTTTCTCCAGAAGTTCAAATGCTTTTCGTGCGGGACCGTTGGCGCCGTAGTAATTGGCGGCGTTGTTGAGGGCAACAGGATCGTTGGGGGCCAGCCGAAGGGCCTCTTCCAAATGTGGCTTCGCGGTGTCAGTCAGTCCGAATTGACCGAGGAAGCTGGCGTAGGCGAGGTGACCTTTGACGTGTTTCGGATGCTGTTTCAGAAACGCGTCATATTTTTCGCGAACCGGATCGGTGAGACTCCGGACCTTGGTGTTGATCATGGCGTCATTGAGTCCGGCCCCTTGGCGCTTGAAGGCTTCGTTCGAACTGATCAGTTGATCGACCTGCTCCAAGGCGTACTCGTCGGCGAGCAACACCTTGCGATAGGCGGATTCGGTGGTCGGGTCGGCTCCTGGGGCTGACGCGAGCATCAGTCCGCAGAGAACCAAGATGACCACCCGCAATGTCGGCTTGTGTTCCACGTGGCTGCGGGATGATAGCAATCTCGTCTTGCCTGCCCAAGCGTTACTCGACCTCGCGGTGAGATGATTTTAGGCTCTCTTCATGCCACTCGAAGATCATGCCGGCGATGTCATCGCCAAGTCGCGGAAGATGAAGAACATTCCTTCCGGAGAGGTCGCGAACGCGGCGGGATTGAGTGTCGATGCGTTATCCGTTTACGAGGACGATGGAATTCTGTTGCAGGAACTGAACTGGCGCGCGGTTGCGGTGCTGCTCGATTTGGATGCGGGCAAGCTGGAGGCGGTCGCCAAGGGTTGGGTGCCGCCCGTGGCGCAGCTGGGTCAGTGGCGGGAGTTTCGGCAGATCACAACCATCGGGCCGACCATGGACGTGCACGCTTATCTGGTGTGGGATGAAGCCACGAAAGAGGCGGCAATTTTCGATACAGGTTTCGATCCGCAACCCATTTTTGACCTGATCGAGGCCGAAGAATTGAATCCCCTCTACCTCTTTATTACTCATATGCATGGCGATCACGTCGCAGGGTTGGAGGCGATCAGGAGCAGATTCCCCAAGATCAAGTTGCGGACCGATTCGAAGACGGCACCGGCTTCGTGCCGTAATCGACGGGAGGATTTCCTGCAGATCGGCAATTTGCGTGTGAGCAATCGCGATACCCCGGGTCATGCCGAAGACGGCGTAACCTACGTGGTTGGCAATTTCCCGGAAGATGCTCCGAACCTGGCGGTGGTCGGGGATGCCATCTTCGCCGGTTCGATGGGAGGAGCCCCGACTGCCGGTGAATTGGCGAAATCGAAAGTGCGGGATCAGATTCTGACGCTCCCAGAATCCACTCTGATTTGCCCTGGGCACGGTCCTCTTAGCACCGTGTCGGAAGAAAAGGCCAATAATCCCTTCTTTTGAGCCATTTCTCTAATCTTCTGTCAAAAAAGAGCGAAAAAGCCGCGTATTTGATCGTAGGGGCTAAACCCTAGCCCAGTTAGTTTGACGCCAATGTGTTGACGAGGTAAATACATTGTATTCACTCGGCAGTGATAATGAGTTTACCCTGAACGCGGATCGACGACATGGAATTCGACTGGAAC
>JBMYQZ010000541.1:0-2921 GCA_049601855.1 Limisphaerales bacterium
TGGATGACCAACTGATTCTTTGCAGCATCGACTTTCTCGCCAATTCACCCGACCGAGCGGCGCAAGCCATTGCCGCCGACTGGGACGTGTTGGTCGTCGACGAAGCACATCACCTGGAATGGAATCCCGAATCCGCCAGCCCGGAATACGAATTGGTCGAGAAACTCGGTGCGCGTTCCGAAGGTCTCTTGCTCCTGACGGCAACGCCTGAGCAACTGGGACTGGAAAGCCATTTCGCACGCCTGCGTCTTCTGGATTCGGATCGCTTCAACGATTTCGAATCCTTCAAGAGTGAAGGGAAAGACTTTCAAAGCATTGCCAAGATTGTCGAAAAACTCGCCGACGGAAAGAAGCTGACCAAGAAAGACACCGAGTATCTCACCAAGCACTTCCCGACGGAGGCTGAGAACATCGATACAGCCGCCCAGAAGATCGCTGCGGGAGATCAAGAAGCCCGATTTGATCTCATCGGCGATCTGTTGGATCTCCATGGCCCGGGCCGAGTGCTATTTCGCAATACCCGGGCCGCAATGCAGAACTTTCCGAAACGCATCGTGCATCCGGCGGCCATCAAAGCGCCCAAGGACGGTTCGGACTGGATCGATCGCGTATCCACGGAATTCGCGGTCGACGCCGGTGACGACACGCTCGAAACCGATCTTGAGTTCGCGGATGACCCGCGCGTGAAATGGCTCACCAGCCTCCTGCGGGACAACGACACCGAGAAGTTCCTCCTCATCTGCCGGACCAAGGAAAAGGTGGCTGCCTTGGAGCGCGCCGTGGCCGCCAACTTGAACATCAAGACGGCCATCTTCGATGAAGACCTGTCACTGGTTCAGCGTGATCGCAACGCGGCGTGGTTCGCTGAAGAAGAAGGAGCGCGTCTCTTGATCTGCTCCGAGATCGGGAGCGAAGGACGCAACTTTCAATTCGCCCATCACCTCGTCCTGTTCGATCTCCCGCTGAATCCCGAGTTACTGGAGCAACGCATCGGCCGTCTCGATCGCATCGGCCAGGCCCAAAACATCCACATCCACGTCCCTTACCTCATCGGCAGCCCGCAGGAAGTCTTGTGCCGCTGGTATCACGAAGGGCTCAACGCCTTCGAAACCAACATGGTTGGCGGCAATGAACTCCTCCAAACATTTGGCCGCCAAGTGCACGACATCGCGCTTGAGTATCCCGCCCACGCTGAAGCGGGCGATACCGAGGAATTCGAAAAGCTCATCGCCGCTACCACCAAGGCCCGCGAAGCCCTCGTCTCCCGCTTGGAGAAAGGACGCGATCGCCTGCTGGAGATGAACTCGTTCCGCCCGACTGATGCGGCCAAACTCGTTGATGCGATTGGTGCCATCGACAAGGACACTTCGCTGGAGGAATTCATGCTCGATATCTACGAGCACTTCGGTGTCCACGCCGAGGAACTCGGTCCGCACAACTTCCAACTCAACGGCGATGGCGTGATCACCGACGCCTTCCCCTCCCTACCCGAGGAAGGCATGATCATCACCTTCCAACGAGCCCACGCACTCAGTCGCGAAGACATCACCTTCCTGACATGGGATCACCCGATGGTCTCCGGCTCGATCGATCTCCTGTTGAGCGCCGAGAAAGGCAACAGCGCTTTCGCCTGCTGGCCCAGCCCGGACGACAAGACCCTGCTGCTTGAAACAACCTACATTCTTGAAGCCGTCGCCGACAGCAAACTCCACGTCGATCGTTTCCTGCCACCCACCCCAATCCGCATGGTTGTAAATCACAAAGGCGTGGATCTGACCGGGCAATTTCCGCCCGATGTCCTGGAACCAAAGCTGGAGCGAGCCAATCCGCACAAGCTTCTGGGCAGCCCCAACATTTCGCAACAGGTCCTCCCCAAGATTCTCGAGACTTCAAAAGACCTCGCCGAAGAGCAGGCCAAGGCCACGATTTCCGCGGCGGATCACGAACTGTCCCATCTGTTGGAACATGAGATTGCCCGACTGAAGACCTTGGCAACCGTGAACGACCACATCCGCCCGGAAGAGATCGAACTGCTCGAACAACAGCGAACCCAGATCAAGCACGCCATTCGATCCGCCCGACTCCGGCTCGACTCTCTTCGGCTGATCTGGAAAGGCCCGCCCGCTGCCCTGGCGTGATCGAACGGGGGATCGATCCACTCGCTCACGCTCGCCGCCAAATCACAAAAAAACGGCAGCCTTTCGGCTGCCGTTTGCGAATTGATTCGAGGAGGGCTCAGTCCTTCTTCTTGTCGCGCTTACCTTTACCTTTGCCTTTGCCGCCCTTGCCCTTGGCGCCACGGTTCTTGCGCATTTCGGCCATGATCTTTTTGTATTTCGCAGCCTGTTCTTCGCTCAGGATCTTGGCCATGCCGTCCTGCATCTTCTTTTGAGCGGCCTTCATGCCGTCCTTATCCTTGGCTTCGCGAGCCTTCTTCTGCTCAGCGCCGACTTCCTTGCGCAGCGCCTGGATTTGCTTCTGCTGATCCTTGCTCAGGCCGAGTTCAGCGAAGGGGTTCTTGCGCCCGCCCTTTTTGCCCTTTTCGGCAGCCATGGCAGAGCTGCTCAGCATGAATGCGGCAGCGAGGAGCAGTGAGGTGATGATTTTGGTGTATTTCATTCGTTCTTATTTATGTGTGTGTACTGTCAAAATTGCGTGTCGTGGTTGGGGGACCGAAACGCGGCGCAAAGAACACCAGAATGGCCCACGAAGTCACGCCCAATTTTGACCAAATTCAACCATCCGGCATTCACAATTCCCGCACGCGAATATTCTTCCAGCGAACTTGTGCACCCTTCGGCCAACCTTTTCCACCGTGAACCTGCAGACCGATCGATCCTTGGCGTCCCACGTTCTGAAAGGTCCTCTCTTTGTCGTAACCAGGCAGCGTGCAGGAGTCCCCGTCCCAGTCAGCAACGTGC
>JBMYQZ010000541.1:2931-4271 GCA_049601855.1 Limisphaerales bacterium
CCACACATTCACCCGCGGATACTTGCCAACACAACGCAGACGGCAACGATTCCAATCATTGACCTTCCAAGCCTTCAACCAGGCATCTGCTTGGCAGATCTTCTTGTAAACACCTTGGGGCCACTTCGCCTCGCGCGGATCGGGCTCGCTGCGAAGAGCGTTCAGTTTTCCGTCGGCACCCATCTCACCGAAGATCTTGAACGGCATCAGCGCAAATGACTTCTTCATCTCGCCACGAAGGTGCCCGACGTTTCCGCGATCGTGATAGTCCACGTACATCTGGAAGCCATCCCCCTGCTCCGTGCAGCGGAAGAACACACCGCTACAAGGTCCCCAATCCGGATTCATATCCAACTCCAGCTCGAAATCTCCGAACGTTCGATCGCTCAACAGGATCCCACCATTGCCACTCCCGGGGGGATCCTGTTCGCCGTGCAGAACTCCCTCTTTCACGAACCAATGGCCGCCCGTTCCATGCCGGCCCTTCTTCGGGGTCTTGTGCCAACCCTTCGTTGTCTTGCCATCAAACAACGACTCCCATTTCGATTCGGCCGCCGTCAAAGCCATCGGCGCTGCCGTCAACAGCGCCGCCTCACCCACAAACCGACGACGTGATTTCAACTCAGTTTTCATGCTTGGTATTTCGATAGAAGTTTTCGTGTAACAATTCACGCAATTCTGAAATCACAGCTCGATGCTCAGAGGATGCGACCAGATTCTTCATCTCCAACGGGTCCGTTTCCTGGTCATACAACTGTCTTCCGGACAATCCCTTGTTCCCCCACTCCACGTAACGCCATCGCCGGGTCCGCACCCCTCTACCTATCGCGCCCGTTTGTCGAAACTGCACCTGTGTAAATGCGGGTCGGTTCCACTCCGCCTTCGGATCAGCCAGTAACGGAACCAGACTCTTCCCTTCAATCGCCGTCGGAGCCTTGATTCCGGCGAGCTCACAAATCGTTGGATACATGTCCAAGAACTCTACCGGACTCGGACAAGCCGTTCCCGCACCCTTCGTGTTCGGTGCGTCGATAATCAACGGAGCCCGCGCTGATTCTTCGAAGAGGCTGTTCTTTCGCCACAATCCGTGTTCACCCAGATGGTAACCATGGTCGCCCCAGAACACGATCACCGTCTTCTCGCGCAAGCCCAGATCATCCAAGGCCTTCAGCAAACGCCCAACCTGCGCATCCACAAACGAAGTGCAGGCATCATACGCAAGAATGCACTCCCGCGCCTCCAGCGGCGTCACTCCGAAATTGGGCCACTGTGGCGTCGAAGCCAACGAAGCCGACGGCACCGTCTCTCGATAATTCTCCGGCACAAACGGAAGCGGCGTC
>JBMYQZ010000542.1:0-4267 GCA_049601855.1 Limisphaerales bacterium
TCCTGCGTTGGCGGTGCGACGTCCCAGCGCAGTGGCTCATCCGGCCATGGCAACGGCTGGCCTGCTTCGTTCACCAGGAGTTCGCGCAGGCGCGGCGTGTCCAGGATTTCGTGCAGGATGCCTAAGTCGGCGAACGAGCTGAATTCCAGGCTGGGTTGCGGATCACCGAAATCGCGGGCGCACCAACGCATCCACAATAATTCTCCGGCGACATCAAAACCGAATTCCCGATTTGTCCAGTCACGCATCAAATCCCGAAACGAGCCCAACGTGAGTTCCGCGAACTCCTCCGCTTCCGGGCGGCGCAGTTCCAGCATCACGCCATCGTCACGGACGCAGAGTCGCAGGTTAGATTCGGGTCGATTGGCGCGCGCAGTTTCCTCGGTGTACTCGAAACGATGCTGACCAAAGAACTGGCACCAGCCCTCCGCAACCTGCCGTCGCTGGCGTTTCGCCTGATAATCTCGAATCGACGAGAAGTCGCTGATCGGCTCGAGGAACGAGGGAATCGTCCAGCCTTGATCGGCGGCATGACACGCGATGTGCAGCCAGAATTGATAATCGTCGCATGGAAGTTCATCCCAGAGATTCAATTGCTGCCAGTAATTTCCCATCCCCTCAATGCCCATGAAGGTCAGATCCTGCGTGCTGAGCCTACGAGAAAGCCGGCCGCCCAATTCTCGATGAAGGCGTGAGATATGTCGCAGCGCCTGGGTCTCGATGGCCTTGAGATCCCGTGGAAGAACGTCCTGCAAACGTTGCTCCAAGACTGATTCCTTCGTCGTGTCGAGCGCCGGTTGCACGGCGTGAAAGAGCAACTGCTTCATCGCCGCGTAGGCATGTTTACAGTCGCCCCACTCGTATGGGCAATCGCAGATTGAACCCCAGCCTTCCTCGTGCAACAGGGTCACGACATAGTTGGTGCTGCCGCGAACCGTCACCCGGAATTCGACACCGGACGTGACGATTTCGATGCACTGTACCCGACCGCTGTCGAGATACTTTTGGCCGCGCTCACGAATCTTACTCGAGAAGGACCTCAGCCAACGATTGGCTCCGTCTTGGTCGACGACGTCAATGGCGGTCGGCACAACGCGGAAATTCAAAGGATGCCGTGCTTGCGGAAGACTTCAGATACGGGCACTCCGGCGGCCAGCTCATCCCGAACGGTGTTTTCACCAGATACCTTCTCCTGCGCGAGACGCAGGGTCTCGTCCAACTTCGCTTGCGGGATCACTACCACGCCATCCACATCGCCGAGGATGTAGTCGCCGTGATCGATCTTCACGCCATCGATGGTGATGGTCTGCCGCAGTTCCACCACATCCGTGCGGCCCTTGCTGTCTGCCGGAGTGGCGCCAATGCCGAAGACGGGAAAGTTCATCTCGTTGAGTTTCCACAGGTCGCGGACGCAGGCACTCATGAGCGTTCCACGAACGCCTTTGGCCAGGCACGCGGTGGAAAGCAGTTCCCCCCAGAACCCGGAGCTCTTGTTGTGCCCGGCATCGACCACCAGAACTTCACCGGCTTCCATGGAATCAATGGCTTCCATCTCCAACTTGTAGGGCTCGGCGGGAATCTCGTTGACCGTCTCGGCTCGCGCGGTAAATACGCGACCGGAAAGACGATTGGCCGGGGTCATGGCCCGAATGTCGGCACTCAGACATTGATTGCGGCAATCGAGACCATCCAGGACATCGGCGACAACGGCGGAGTAGAGACCTTCGAGAATCGAGATCGGATCAGACATGTTATTTCTTTTTGTTCTTGGTTGCGGCCTTGGTGCGACGTTCGAGAATTCCCTTCAACTTCTTCGCTTCGGCATCCAGCGCTGCTTGTGAGATTTTGGCCGGCTGGACCGTTTGGTGTCCGATGGATTCATCAGCGCCAATCTTGCGCCACCTGAGGTTGCGATACCAAACCGGATCACCGTGATCCTGCAACGAAAGATTCGCGCCGCGTTTGGTCAGGTCGCCGCCACGTTTCTTTAGCAAGTCGACGTTCCAAGCGAACTGCGGATCGGTGTAATCGAAGTCAATGACCTTCTTACCGTTGAGCCAGTGTTGGATGATCGTGCCTTGGCACACGATTCGTCCTTCGTTCCATTTGCCCGGATCCCGCGTGGCGTCGTGAGACGGCGCCATGCAGAAATAGAGCGACGATGCACTCGTGCGCGGATTGCCGCCGTCGCGATGCTTGGCGTTGTCGAGAATCTGATACTCATACTGGGTTGGCCGATAGTATAAGCCGCTGTTGCTGCCCGGCCCCACCTTCCAGTCGAAGCGAAGTTCGAAATTGTCCGGCACCTTTGACGTCACGTAGACCAAGGAGCCACCCTTGCCTGAGCGGGTGATCACCCCGTCTTCCACCCGCCAATTGCCTCCGTGTTTCCAGCCATCCAGATTCTTGCCGTTGAAAATCCGTTGAAACCCCTTCTCGCCCCCGAAAGTCGGGATCGCGAGAGAAAGGGCACAAAGAACGATTTGAAGCCTTTTCATTGGGCAGACTATCTGGAACGAAAAAAACAGGGAAAAGCAGAAAACGAGGCGGAACGAGTAGGCGCTTGACCAGCTCAAGTTCTCCATCAGGGTCGGAATTTCGAAAAAACATTAAAAAAGGCAGCTTTTCGTTGTTTTGGTGCTTCTGCTCAGCGAAATGTACCCAAGTGCGAACTCGAGTTGTTCGCTGAATCTGTAAGATTGTCTCCAATTGATCAATCGGGTGATTCGATCGAAGTTTTTGGGCGATTCCCATCCAACCTTGAAGGCGGCATTAGCCCTGCTTTTTAACGACTTTGTAATGGGTGCGTAAACAACAAAATACGGCGATTAACCCACCTCAAAACGGTTGACAGTTGGTCGTCTATTTGGGAATTTGAACTCGCACACGACATAGGGATCGCCAAACTAAAAAACATGAAAGCTAAATCACTCATACTGGCAGGGGCCGTTGCTATCGCTACCGCCTTCTCTGCTTCGGCGCAGACAGTGTTCTCCGTGAACGCCGTCGGATTCGTAAACAAGACGTTCAATCCAGGGTTCACCTTGGTCTCCAATCCCTTGGTCGCGTCGGACAATTCAATTCAAACCCTCTTCGCTGCCGCGCCTGATACGACGCAGGTCTACAAATTTGATGCGGGAGCAGGCCAGTTTCTCGCTGCTGCATTCAAAGTTGGCGGTATTTGGATTAATGGCACCGCCAATCTGCTGCCCGGCGAAGCCGCGTTTGTGAACAATGGAACTCAGACTCCATTTACGATCACCTTCGTCGGTAACGTGAACCAAGGCTCCTTGACCAACAGTTTGGTGGCTGGATTCAACTTGATCTCCTCGCAGGTCCCGCAGGCTGGTTTGCTTGAGACTGACTTGAATGCACCGGTTTCAAATGGCGAACAAGTTTACCGTTTCATCAGTGGCGCTTACGAGCCGGCTTACTCGAAGGTCGCTGGTATCTGGTTGCCTTCGCAGCCGCAGATTGATGTCGGCGAAGGTTTCTGGATTTCAAAAATTGCTGGTGCCAACTGGACTCGCACTTTTGACGTCAACAATCCCTGATCTTGACAACGACCATACTCTCTTTTATCAATCCGAAAAGCACATTGAATTACAACAAACAGTATGAAAAAAATTCTCACAATCGCGGCAGCCTTTGCGCTGGTTACTGGTGCCTACGCTCAAACCGGAACAATAACGTTCAATACTTCGCTTGACGTAGTCAACGGCCCGTTTGTATTCGACGTCGATGGTATTACCAAGTTGGACTCCAACTCTTACGCGCAAGTGTTTGCAGGGGCCGATGCGAATAGTTTGGCTTCTGTTAGTGGGCGTGGTCAGTTTGGTGTTGCAGGCGGGAGCCCGAACGCCACTTTCAACGGTATTGTTCTTGCCTCACAAACCTTGACGTCGGCGGTCAATGGCGCGAACGGCCAAGGCGCCTACCAGATTCGCGCGTGGACCGGCAACCATGCTGACTACGCCACGGCCGTCGCTGCTGGAGCAAACCATGGCGTATCGGATGTTGTTACTGGTCTCGTATTTGGTGGTTTTGGCGCGCCGCCTTCTCTTCCTCCAAACGTCGATGGCTTCACGAGCTTTGCGCTCATTCCTGAGCCGACCACGGTTGCTCTGGGTCTCCTTGGCCTCGGTGGCTTGGTAGCCTCCCGTCGCCGCAAGAACGCTTAAGTTCTTCCCTTTGTTAAAAGGCCGCCCACTCGGGCGGCCTTTTTTTCTTTCTCTCCAGAATCCAAGCGACGTATCGTCTCGATCGC
>JBMYQZ010000543.1:0-4253 GCA_049601855.1 Limisphaerales bacterium
GTCCATGCCGCAGCCGGAGTCGTTCACCTCGATGAAGACGTAGTCACCGGGGGGCAGGTCCGGCGCCAGGTGAGTCGTGGTGAGATAGTCTGTATCCAGCCGGGCCAGCCCGTTGGCGACGTTGATGATTCCGCTGCGCTCACCGATGGCTTCGGAAGCATTAATCACGAGATTCATGATCACCTGACGAATCTGGGATGCGTCCACGGGAGCGGCCGGTAGCTCGTCCCGGAGTTCGAACTTGAGCACGGCGGTCTTGGAGACGGAAACTTGCAACAGGTTTTCCATGTCCCGGATCAACTCACTGAGGTTCAAGTCCATCACCTCGAAACGACCCTGACCGGAATAGGCGAGCATCTGGTTACAGAGTTCGGCGGCGCGCATGGCGGCATTCTCCACGTCCGCCAAGACGGGCTCCAGGGGCGACGTGGGAGAGATTTCGTTCTTGGCCAGGCTGATGTTGCCGACAATGGCGGTCAGGATGTTGTTGAAGTCGTGGGCGATGCCGCCGGCGAGGATGCCGAGGCTTTCCAGTTTCTGGGACTCGAGGACGGCGTTCTGATTGCGCTTCTGCTCCGTGATGTCGGTGTGTGAACCGACCATGCGAATGGCCTGCCCCTCGGCATTCCACTGCGCCTGACCGCAGCAACGGAACCAGCGGTAATCGCCATTGTGAATGCGCAGGCGGCACTCAAGGTCGCACGGGGCGTGTTCGTCGAGGTGCTTCTGCAGGTGCTCCGCCACCGTTGATTTGTCGTCGGGATGGAGCAGCCCGATCCATGATTCCTGCTTGGCGGGCAATTCGTCGCGCATGTAGCCGACCTGTTCGAGCCAGAGGTCGCTGAAGTTGCAGTCACCCGTCGGCACGCTCCAGTCCCAGATGCCGCCGACCGCTCCCTGGGCGACGAGGTGGAAGCGTTCCTCGCTGCTCTTCAGTTCGGTGGCGCGTTCCTTGACGAGGTCTTCGAGTTCGTGGTTGAAGCGTTCGAGCTTCTCCTGCGTGCGCCGCAAGGTGTGGTTGGATTCTTCAAGCTCCTCCGTCCGTTGCTTCACCCGCCCTTCCAGGTTTTCGTTGAGCTGGATCAGTTCATGGGACATCGCGTTGAATGAGTGCGCGAGTTGTCCCAACTCGTCCGGGCGATGCTCCTCGGCACGGTGGGTGAAGTCGCCGCGTTGAACCCGTTGTGCGGATTCGGAAAGCCGAATGATGGGGCGTGTCAGGAATCGTGAGGCAGCCAATCCGAAGATGAGCACGACACCGGCAGTGGTGGCGAGGGCGGCGTAATAGGATCGGGCCAAGGTGTCGAGTGGTTCCAGGGCTTCGGCCTTGTCGATCTTCACCACCAATCCCCAATCAGGAGAGTTGATGTAATCCGTCGCCGCGAGCACCGGCACGCCACGGTAGTCCGCGAGGTCATCCATCGAGCGCCGGATCTTCAGCATGGCTTGTGTGATCGGGATGTGCTGATCGTCCTTGGAGACGATGCGGCGCAATTCGGTGTTGGGGGCGTGTTGCATGGGACTGATGAATCGGGCGTCGCCGTTAGATGTGCGTTCGGCGAGGAGGATTTCGCCCGTGTGAAGAAGTCCGCTGCGTTGAGCGAGAACGGAGAAAAGATCGTCGGCGGTGGAGCGGATCACCATGTTGCCGAGGTGCTCGCCGTCAATGCTCAGGGGACCGGAAAGTCGTAGTTTCACCATGCCTTCGTGAACGAAGAAATCGTCCACCACGGCATTGGTCCGGTCATTTAGAAGAACCAGCGAGGAAGAGAAGTCGTGACCGATGAAGTTGCCGTCGGTGCTCGCCACAACGATGCCTTGAAGGTCGGTGACCGAGATGGTTTCAAAACTCTCGATCTCAGGCAGGACGTCGCGAAGAATCTTGTTCATCCGCGCCTGTTCGTTGGTCGCCCCGCCAAGTACGAACTCGCGCAGGCTGAGTCGAAGTTGCGTGCGGCTGCTGCATAAACGGAGTTTCTCCTCGTAGCCGATTGCCAATTGCTGGACCCGCTGCATGCTGAGTGCCGCGGTCAACTGGAGGTGATCCTTCACCTGGTTGGTCAGGTTTTTCTGCGCCAACTTGAGTGCCGCCCAGCCGAAAGCCGCCAATGGCAACAAGGCAACCAGCAGCATCGAGAACGCGACCTTGCTGTTGAGCTTCATACCTGCAAATGGAATGAGGGCTGGTGGTAAGGGACCAATGCAATCTAGCAATCGAGTTTCGCTTTGCCAGCGAATTCATTGCCCTGCCGGTAGGTTGTGGGCATGCTCCGCGACGATGAGCCATTCGAACAAAGTCGTGATCACGGATTTCATCCCGGACACTTCCACCGAGAGGAAGGTCTTGGGAGATCTGGCCGATGTTGTCGCGTTGAATGCGGCCAGCGAGGATGAGGTTTTGGAGCGGGTTGTGGATGCGGATGCGATCTTGCTCTACCACCTGATTTCCCTGACTGAAAAATCGATTTCTCGCATGGAGAAATGCCGGCTCATTGTTCGCGCCGGAGTCGGTTACGACAATGTCGATTGGAAGCTTGCGCGCGAGAAAGGAATCAACGTCTGCAATGTCCCCGACTACGGCACTGAAGACGTTGCCGACACCGCCATCGGAATGATGCTCACACTGGCTCGTGGCATCCACTATCACAACAGCCGCCAACGTCGCGGCCTGGGCAATTGGGGCTTTTCGGAATACGCCGCCGTTCCGCGCCTTCGCGGCCGCACTTTTGGGATCATCGGTCTTGGCCGTATCGGTACGGCCGCCGCCATTCGCGCCAAGGCCTTGGGAATGAACGTGGTCTTCTACGATCCCTACGCTCGCGATGGTATGGATAAGGCCGTTGGCGTGAAACGTGTCGAGACATTGGAAGAACTCCTGGCCCAGACCTATGTGCTGAGTCCGCACTGTTTCCTGAGTCCGGAAACCCATCACATGGTCAACTCCGATACCATTGCTCAACTGCCGGAGGGTGCCTATGTCATCAACACTTCGCGAGGGGGGGTGGTGGATGTGTCCGCCGTACTAGCCGCCGTCACCAGAGGTCATCTGGCTGGCGCGGGACTTGACGTACTGGAAACCGAACCACCCGTGGGCGACGAGGCATTGATCCAAGCCTGGCGCGATCCCGATCACCCGGCTCACGACCGTATCATCGTCAATCCCCACACGGCTTTCTATTGCGAAGAGGGACTTGGCGAAATGCGCCTCAAGGCGGTTCAAAACATCGCCCGCTTCCTGCGTGGTGAAGCTCCGCGAAATCTTGTGAACTAGTTCCGGTAGCGCTTGCGGTATTGGAGCGGAGTGATGCCGACGACCCGGCTGAACCGTTTTGTGAAGTGGCTTTGATCGTAGAAGCCTGTCTCGGTGGCAATCCGGCCGACGGAATGTCCCGTGGTGCTCAACAGCCGTTGGGCCTCCTGAACCCGGCGTGACAGAATGTATTCCATCGGAGACAGACGCAGCAGTTGTCGGAAGCGACGGTTGAAATGCGGCACTGACAGCCCCGCGACCTTCGCAAGATCTGCCGCCGTGATTTCATCGAGGTAATTCATGTCAATATAGGCGATGACCCGATGCAATTCTCCGAAGAAGGTCCGTTGTGTTTCCGTCGTGTGGATCGGGTGCATCAGTCCGACGAGGCCGATCACATTTTCCTGTCGGTCAAACAGCGGAGACTTGCTGGAGATGAACCAACGTGGAGTTCCGCGAACTTGCGGGACGAGCCAGATCTCATTGTTTACCGGTTGGGCATCCTGAAGGACGCGTCGGTCTTCAGCCTCGTAGGCTTCCGCGAGGAGCAGGGGAAAGAAATCTCGCGCGCGTTTGCCAATCAACTCCGCTTCCATCGACATGTGATAGGTCTGCAGATGAAGGGTGTTTGAGCGAATGTAGCGGCTCTCGGTATCCTTTACGAAAAGGGAGGCTCCGGGGACATTGGCCATGATTTCGATCAGTGGGCGGAGCGGCGGGTTCCGGGCGAAGAAAGCCGACTGGAGGTCCGCCGCTGAATCTGTCTACATGATCGAAATATACAAAAACACCCATTAGCCTTACAAGACCTCTGGTCCTCGCCCCAATAGTGTTGCAGAGTCCGATTGATTCAGACGTCCTGCGATGGCGTCGGAAGAGAACACCACCAAGCATATGATTGATTTTCTGGCTGATGAAGACGCCCCGATCTGTGGGGGAAGCCACCTGAAGCGTCGCGAGTTTCTCCAGATTGGCGCGTTGGGTGCCGCCGGGCTTTCGCTGC
>JBMYQZ010000544.1:0-3995 GCA_049601855.1 Limisphaerales bacterium
CTTCGAAGGGCTCAACAAATGCGATTGGACAATAGACATCCCGCCCGGCCGCCGGTTGCATCCCATCCGGACCAGGCTCGGTGATTCGATAATCCTCGAAACCCAAATCGCGCATGCGCCGCTCGAATTCTCCGCGTTGATCCTCCCTAATCCGCGGCGTCCACTCCACCGCCTGCAGCTCAGGAAACGATTTCAGGAGATCCTTCGCAGTGTTTCGAAAAGCAGCCCTGTTCGTGAGGCCCACCCGCTCGTTCGCCAAGCGCAGATACCAACCCGCCAGGTGATACTCCCGAATACGGCCGGCCAGCATCGCCTGAAACTCGTCCGCCCGCTTCTCCAGAAAATCCGACTCGCGCGCCGCTTCCAGATCCCGAATCGCGGCGTAGGCAAAAGCGGTCAACAACACCCCTGCCAAGAGCACCAACAACGCAAACCCTGGCCACTGGGCCAGTTTCTCGAGTCGACTGGTGCGCGGCGATTCGCTCATCTCACCACACTTCCACCGGCCCCTTCGGCACCGGAATCGATTCGCGTTTGGCCGCCGCTGGTTCGTCCTCCATGAAGGAAGCCACCATCGGCGCCTGTCGATAGCGAGGCAGCAACTCGCCCTGCTCATCGCAGAACTGTTGCCGCCACCGCAGATATTCCTCGAGGATGTCGTGAAATTGCGTCCGCGACTGAATGCGCACGACCTGCTTGTTGAACATCCGCGCCGGGCCAAAGCGCTTGGCATACCAAGGCGCCACCTTCCGGAACATCATACAGCCATGTTCCTCCCCGAACACTTCAACCATCAACTCCAGGTGCCGACACATCACCTTCACCCGTTCGTTGAACGACGGATCGGGCAACTGGTCGCCCGTTTCTCGAAAATGTTTCGTGTGCGAAAAAATCCACGGATTGTAGAAGGCGCCACGCCCGATGCTCACCCCCGCACAACCCGTGCGTTCGAACATCACTTGCGCTGCTTCAGTCGTGGTCACATCGCCGTTGCCCACCACCGGAATCAACTTCACGGCCTGCACTACTTTCGCGATGCCAGCAAGATTCACCGTCCCGGCAAAACCCTGCTCGCGCGTGCGGCCATGCACGAACACCGCGGCCACGCCGCTGTCCTCCAACACCCGCGCAAGATCCGGCGCGGTCTGTTCCTGATCATTCCAACCCAAGCGCATCTTCGCGGTCACCGGAATCTTCAAGGCATCCACCATCCCGCGAACCAGCTTCGCCGTCTTGTCCAACTCCGTCATCATCGCCGAGCCGCCCCCGACTTTGCACACCTTGCGCACGGGACAGCCCATGTTGATGTCGATCGACGAAACCCCACGTTCCTGCAACATCAACGACGCATCCCGCATCTCTTCCGGCACGGCACCAAACAGTTGCACCGCCAAGGGCCGGTCCTGCTCATTGGACTCGATCAGCTTGAAAGCCTTGCGATTCTTCTCCAACAGCGACCGTGCATTGACCAAGTCTGTCGTGCACAAATCCACCCCGCCCACTTCCCGGATGACAAGACGAAACGGCAGGTTCGTGTAGCCGGCCAGCGGTGACAGGAACAGGTTGGATTTCAGTTTTAATGGGCCGAGTTGAAACACAAGCACGCGCCGTGAAGACAGCGTGCAGAATAAACGCATCCCTCGCGGCAAGGCCACGAGAATCAGTACCGAAGTTGTCAATGATTGACTCCGACCGTCCGGACTTTCCACCAGCACCCCCATTCCCCGAAACGCGACTAGCCCGCGTGGTCGTTCCTCGCGGCCTTCGGCACCAGCTTGACGACGTCGATCATCATTGAGATGCGCAAAGGGCGCTCGTCGACGATGGTCTCCAAGGTTTGCTGCGCAACTCCTCGGGCGGCAGTGGAAATCCGCGCTTGGTTCAGAAGATCCCTCATGGTCCGCAAGTTGCCGCCCGCGCGAGCGGAGGGATCATCTGAAGCGTCCTGAAGGCCACCGCGTTGCCAAGCCGCGTTGCGCACCGGAGAAGCTTCCGCCGGTTGCGTGGCCTGCACTTCGATCTGACGGACGACATAGAAGCGATCGGCACAGGCGAAGCGGTTCAACACCTCCGTCAGTTCCGAGGTAAAGCCACGGAAGCTGATTCGATAAGGCGTGCTGGTGAAATCCGCGGCCTCGGTCGAAAGATTGGTCCGAATGCCGACGTCATGCATCAACACCCGTCCGCCCTGCTCGTTGGCCCAGCCCGGTACCCGGGCAAACGAGTCGATCGCGTGAACGCGTGACTCGAAAAGGATTCTGCTGATGTCTTGCACATCCTGCAAACGCTCCGCCAACGGCGCGACGCTGCAGGGCAACAGATTCGGCATCGAAAGCAGATGACTGAAGGTGAAATTAAAATCCACACCCACGGGCAAGCGCACGTTGTGATTCGTCGCCTCGGTGTGCAGGGCCACCAGCGAATTGATCAGGTGCACCTTGAACTTCTGTGGCTGACGCCTCCGCGGTTTCTCGTAGGCGAAGAGCGATTCGGCTTCCTTGCTGAATCCCTCCACCTTGAGGGCGTCATTGTCCACCTTCGCAATCGTCTCAGGGCTTGGATAAGGCGTGGCATCCTTCAACTTGTTCACCGTGTTGGTGTAGGCCGACAACGCGTCCAGACTCGCGTCGGCCTTCACCTTCGCGCTCGAACTGAACAGGACGGCGACGATGATCATGCCGACGGAGACGACCCCGCCAACAATCCAGAACAGATTT
This sequence comes from Limisphaerales bacterium, assembly GCA_049601855.1. Taxonomy (GTDB): domain Bacteria; phylum Verrucomicrobiota; class Verrucomicrobiia; order Limisphaerales; family JAYPXF01. The sequence goes on from JBMYQZ010000544.1 coordinate 2,718, forward strand.
CGTTTCACGAAGATCATGGGATTAGTTCACCACCAGGGGTTCGTTGAGTTTGAGCACCAACTGGAAACCGAAGGTGCCATTGGTGGGCGAGACGAGATGCAACTGTCCATGTAACCCGGTCTCGTTCTGCTGGGAGCTGAAGAGGTCACTGGACCGAAACGCATCCTGCAGCGCGTAACAGAACTCGGTATTGGCCGAAGGCGACAGACCAACGAGGTTCAAAGCCCGGCAGTTCAGATTCAGATAACTGACCTTCTGCGTCCCGGCCGAGGGCAAAGGGGTCCCGACCGCGGGAGCGACTCGAATGATCCCGATTTGCTCTTCGTTCCCGCCGGGATCGCCATCACCATCCGCCCCCCCGTCGTCAGGATTGTCGAACACGTTGTCGGACAGATTCGCTTCGACGCTGGCCTTCAGCTTTTCGATCCAGACGCGGGCGAGGACGGGTTGCGAAGCCGCACTCGGATCCACCGAGACCCCGTGATTGGTCTGGGCGGCCAACATGATCTGTTGAATCTCGAGCAGCACGTTCATCCAGCGGGTCTTCGAATCAAACAACACGCCGTAGCGACCGGCATTGTTCTGCGCCGCACTGAGACGTCCTTGTGCCGCCAGGAGTCGTTTCTGATCCTGTCCCAGCGGATCAAACGACTGCTGCAGTTTCTGATGCACCTCGGCGGCCTCGGCAGCAATCCAGTTGGAATAGAGACCGAACGAGGAAATCGTCATCACGATCGCGAGCACCGAGGCCACGAAATACGTCCGCTTGGCGTTCAGTCGCTGCAGTTTGAGATAACTGGCCGGCATGAGATTCAAATCCACCGGACATTGGGCGAGATTACGAATTCCGAGCCCAACCACTTCCCCAAAGGTGTGTGCCGCCTTGGCGATGTCTTCGAGGTTGATCTCCTCATCAATCTGCACGTTGCGGAAGGGATTGAAGTAATCCACCGGGATATTGAGTTTCTCCGCGAAAAACTGTGCGGTGTAAGGCAACAGCGAGGCACCACCGGCGAGGTAAAGTTTCTCCGGGGGCGAACCGCCCTGCTGTCCGCGATAGAACTGGAACGTCTGGTTCATCTGGATGTGCAGACGCGTCATCACCTGGCGGGCGATCTTGGAGATCAAAGCCTGGTTTGGATTATCCGGTTCTTCATAGGCGCCGCCGAGACTCACGAAGCCTTCCTCGATCTTCAGCCGTTCAGCTTCGTCCCAGTCCAGATTCGACTCACTGGCGAAGTCCTGCGTGATCGCGTTGGCACCGATGTTGATCGAGCG
>JBMYQZ010000544.1:4005-4235 GCA_049601855.1 Limisphaerales bacterium
TTGCTCGACTTCGCACCGATATCCAGCAGCAACACGCAGCCCTCCGAATCGCCGTAGTTGAATCGGTAGGCATTGGCCAAGGCCGCCGAGGAAACATCAACCAGTTGCAGCTTCAAGCCGGCACTTTCGCCCACGTTGAAGATGCTCTCGACCACCTCATTGCGGATCGCCACCAGCAGGATTTCCAATTCATCATTCGGAGTGGTCCCGAGAATCTGGTAATCCCAGAC
>JBMYQZ010000545.1:0-4224 GCA_049601855.1 Limisphaerales bacterium
ATGCGGATATGAATTCGGTTTTTGCGACCGCCCGTTCGGCCTGGTGTATCAAGGCGGTGGTGAATACTTCCTGACCGACAAGCGGTCAGAGGTTTCTTCCGTTTCCATCATACCACGGATCAGCGCTCCTCTCTCCAAACCCGTAATGCTCGTCGGCGCGGGTAGGCAACCGGTTGGGACTGACAAGGCAAACCTTCGCTCGCGGAAGCCCTGATAGGCGTAAGGAAAAGCCGCGCCATTGCTGGCGCGGCTTGCGAAGTGAGCTGGTGGTTTGCTGTTCAGTCGAAACCGACGGAGGCGAGTTCCTTGTTGGAGATGGCGTTGATCACCTTGAACTGCTCCGGATGGAAATCGGGGGCACTGCGGAAGGTGAGTTTCCCGAAGTACTTCTTTTCCATCTCGATGAGGATTTTTTCGTCCTCGTTCTTGAGTCGATCCAGAACCTTGGGATGCACGACGATCTTGAGCTGAAAGTCGCTTTCGTCGCGGGGACGGTTCTTGAGGATGGTGGCGACCTTGCGTTGGAGTTCGACGCTCATGGTCATGGAGTTCTTGACGAGGCCGCGACCGCTGCAGTTTTCACAGTTGTCGTAGACCTTGGTCTGGACGCTTTCGCTATGGCGTTGGCGGGTCATCTCCATCAGGCCGAGTTGGCTGATCGGGAGGACGTGGGTCTTCGCCCGGTCGCGTTTCAAGTTGTTGCGCATGCGGTTGAAGATGGCGCGTTGGTCCCGCTGCTGACGCATGTCGATGAAGTCGATGATGATCAGTCCGCCCAGGTTGCGGAGACGCAAGAGGCGGCAGATTTCATCGGCGGATTCCTCGTTCACGCGAAGGATGGTCTTGTCCTTTTCATCGTCCCGACCCTTGTGACTGCCGGTGTTGATGTCGATGGCAACCAAGGCCTCGGTTTCGTCGATGACGAGGTAACCACCGCTCTTCAGGTGCACCTGGCGCGAGAACGCATTCTGCAACTGCCGCTGAATGCCGAAGCGGTCAAAGATCGGCTGGGGCTCGTGGTAGAGCTTCACCTTGTCGATGCTCCGTTTGGAGATCTTCCCGATCATCTGGCGGACCTCTTCGTATTTCCTGCTATCGTCGATGACGATGCGTTCAACATCCTCGGTGAGGAAGTCGCGAACGGTGCGTTCGACCAATTCCGGTTCCTGAAAGACGCAGGAGGCTGGGGGGCCATTGTCGATCTTCTCCTGGATCTCTCTCCATTGGGCGAGAATCAGAGCGAGGTCGCGGATGAAGTAGCGTTTCTGCTGGCCTTCGCCGACCGTGCGGATGATGACGCCCATGCCGTCCGGAATGTCGAGTTCGCGGAGGATTTTCTTGAGGCGTTGACGTTCTTCCTGGCTGTCGATCTTGCGTGAAATACCGCACTGATCGGAGTTGGGCAGGAGGACGAGGTAACGGCCGGGTAGGGCGAGGTGCGTGGTGACGCGCGGACCTTTGGTGCCGATCGGGCCTTTGCTGACCTGGATAATGATCTCGGTCCCTTTCGGGTAGAGTTTCGGGATGTCCTTCTGGGTCACCTTCGGTCGCTCGCGTCCGCGTTGTTTCTTCTTGCTGCGTCCGCGGCCTCTGCCTTTGCTTGGTTTGCCACCCTTCTTGTCCTTGTCTTCCTTATCGTCTTCGTTGCGATCGATGACTTCGACGCTGCTGTCGAGGTTGGAGGGGATGATGTCCCAGTAGTGGAGGAAGGCATTCTTCTCGAAGCCGATGTCGACGAAGGCGGCTTTGAGACCGTCCTCGAGGTTCTTGATCCGACCCTTGTAGATGCTGCCGGCCATGCGGAGCATGTCGGTACGCTCGATGTTGAACTCCTCGAGATGGCCGTTCTCATGGACGGCGACACGGGTCTCGAGAGACTCGTAGTTGATGATCACCTCTTTGTGAACCTTGGGTTCGTCGGAGATCATCTTCTTCACCTTCTTGATGAGCTTCTTCCCGGTCTTCTTGATCTTGTCGACCAAGTTCTTGGGTTTCTCCTCAATGTCGACCGGTTCGAATTTCTTCGGATCGGGATCGGGCTCAGGTCTGGAGACCTTTTTCTGTTTGGGTTCTTCCTTGGGCTTTTCGCCCTCGGGGGGGAGTCCGTTCGCCACGTTTTCGGCACGATCAATTTCCTTTTGCCGGCTGGCATTGAAGACTTTCTCTTCGCCGGATTTCTCTCCGGTGGCCATGGCGCGGGCAGTTTGTGCCTGTCGACGTGATTTTGCGTTGCCGCCACCTCCGGGAGGGGAGGATGGCTTGAACCGCTGCGAACGGCGTCGGTTGCTGAACTTTCTGTCACTCATGTTTAGTACGCTCTTCTGTGCATGTGAACATTCTGTAGGAGCCCGATGGCCAACATCGTGACGAGGGTGAACGATCCCCCTGAACTCATCAGGGGCAACGGCACGCCGGTCACGGGCATTAGTCGAATGTTCATTCCTATGTTGATGGTTACGTGGCTGAACAGCAGGGCGGTTACCCCTACGGCCACGAGGCGCCCGAGGCGATCACGCGCCTGGGCGGCGATCCGCACACCCGCGAACAGAATCACGGTGTACAGACCAATGACGACCACGCTGCCGATGAATCCGGCTTCTTCCGCAAGAACGGAGAAGATGAAATCATTGTGGGCGACGGCATGGGGCAGGTAGCCGAGGCTATTCTGTTTGCCCTGTCCCCAGCCTTTGCCAGTGAGTCCGCCGGAACCGACGGAAATGAGCGCCTGACGAATGTTGTAGGACTCATTTTCTTTTGTCTCATTGGCACGTTTCAACTCCGCCTGCGTGGCATTGAGGGACGGAGCGAAATATTTCGGAGGTAGGTTAAAGTAGACCAGGATGCGATTGCGCTGATAGGTCTGGATGGGAAAGCGATACTGCGAGGGAGCGAAGATCACGTCGGCCACGAGAATGCCGATGATCAACGTGGCGGATCCGACGAGGGCGTAGAGGTATTTGCGAGGAATATGGCCGACATACATCATTGCCAGCCCCACGGGCACCAATACCAACGCCGAGCCGAGATCCGGTTCGATGAGTACGAGGCCGAAGGGCAGGGCCATCAGCGCCAAAGCCTTGCCGAAATTGCCCGGCAACTTCAGTTCATCGATCGGTCGGCTCAGGAAATTCGCAAATGCAAGGATCAGCGCGAGTTTGGCAAACTCGGAGGGTTGGATGCTGAAGAAGCCCAGTGGTATCCAACGGCGTGCTCCCATGTTGTGAGTGGTGCCGATAAAAGGAATCAGAACAAGCAGGAGGGCGAGTATTGATGCCCAGTAAGCCACGTAGGAGTAGCGCGACATGATCCGGTAGTCGGTCATGCACATTGCCGCCATGGCGCCGGTGCCGATGCAATACCAGATGATCTGTCGAAAGGCCAAGCGACTGGTGAACGCCATCTCCGCGCCCTCCCGATGCAGACGCGCGCTGTAGATGAACATCACGCCGAGCGCCATCAATCCAAGCACGGCGAGCATGATTGTCCAGTCGATCGAGACTCGCTTTGGTGTTGAAGTTGGTTGGGCGGCTTCCATCAAATGTTGCGCGCCACCGACGCGGTTCGGGGTTGTCCGGTACCGTACAATTCGACGATTTTCTTGTAGATCATCCCGGCGATCGGCGCGCAGGTCGTACCACCGAAGTCGCCGCTTTCCACCATGACCACGACCACCCATCGCGGGCTGTCCACCGGGGCAAACGAGGTGAACCAAGTGTTTTTGTCCACGATCTCACCATTTTTCTCGACCTCGGCCGTGCCGGTTTTTCCACCAATGGTCAGTCCCTCGGTCCAAGCGGCTGCGCCCGTGCCATCGGGGTCGTGGACGTCGGCTCGCATGACTTCGTGGATGATTCGAAGATTCCGCCGAGATACTCGAAGATCGGAGATGGGCACCTTGGCGGGAAAGTTGGTTGCTTGAATTGCGGATGCCGGATCCACCGGTTCCACCCGCACGGCGATGCGCGGTTTATAGACTGTGCCGCCGTTGGCAATGGCCGAGGTGTACATCGCCACTTGGAGAGGAGTGACATTGACTTTGCCCTGACCGATGCTCAATTGCGCGGTATCACCCGGCCCCCATCCAACCAGGCGTTCATCCGCCGACGGGAAATTGCCGCTGACATCCTGGTATCTGATCAAGCCCGATTTCTTGCCGAGTTGGAGATCCTTGCCGATCTGGAGCAACTTCTTCAGCACCCCGGGCCGCTGGGCTTGCTCAATGAA